>NZ_JBEOSD010000237.1:0-8256 GCF_040302735.1 Streptomyces sp. NPDC097619
GCCGTTCCCCCTCCGGTTCGGAGGGGGAACGGCCGCGCTGCGGGAGTCGTGCTTCGGTGTCCATCGGGAGGGAGCCTATCCGGCCGCTCCACGGACGCCGGGCCGAGCTCAGTTGTCGCGCTTCTCCTTGATCTTCGCGGCCTTGCCGCGCAGCTCACGGAGGTAGTACAGCTTGGCGCGGCGGACGTCACCGCGGGTGACCAGCTCGATCTTCTCGAAGATCGGGGAGTTCACCGGGAAGGTGCGCTCGACGCCGACGGAGAAGGAGACCTTGCGAACGGTGAAGGTCTCGGAGACGCCGGAGCCCTGGCGGCGGATGACGACGCCCTTGAACTGCTGGATACGAGAGCGGTTGCCCTCGATGACGCGGACGTGCACGTTGACCGTGTCACCCGGGCGGAAGGCCGGGACGTCCGAACGCAGGGAGCCGGCGTTCACACCGTCGAGGAGAGAAGACATGTTGTTCGTCTGCTTTCTTCGCACGACGCCACAGGTCACCGTGCGGGTTTTCGTAGAGAGTTCGGGAGCCGTGACACCCGGCGGACGACGATCCCCCTGTGGCAGGGGCGCACGCGGGCGTACAGCAGCCGCCTATTCTTCCACGGCGGGGGGCCTGCGCCAAAATCGGCCGTCGGGGGCGGGTGCCCAGCCGAGCAGGCTCAGGGTCTCGCGGTCCTTCTTGTCGAAGGCGGACGCCGCGGTGCGCTCGATCAGGTCGGGACGGTTCGCCGCGGTGCGGGCGAAGGCCTCGTCCCGGCGCCACCGGGCGATCCTGCCGTGGTGGCCGCTGAGCAGCACCTCGGGGATGCCGCGGCCGCGCCACACCGGGGGCTTGGTGTAGACGGGCCCCTCCAGCAGGTTGGCCATCTCGCCGGGGGCGAAGGAGTCGTCGCGGTGGGATTCGGCGTTGCCGAGGACGCCGGGCAGGAGCCGGGCCACCGCCTCGGTGACGACCAGGACCGCGGCCTCGCCGCCCGCGAGGACGTAGTCGCCGATGGAGACCTCGTAGACGGGCATGCGGGTGGCGTACTCGTCCATGACCCGGCGGTCGATGCCCTCGTACCGGGCCGGGGCGAAGAGGAGCCAGGGCTTCTCGGAGAGCTCGACGGCGAGTTCCTGGGTGAAGGGCCGGCCGCTGGGGGTGGGCACCACCAGGACGGGGCCGTGCGCGCCCGCCTCGTAGCCGGCGGCCAGGGCGTCGTCGAGGCAGTCGCCCCAGGGGTCGGTCTTCATGACCATGCCGGGACCGCCGCCGTAGGGGGTGTCGTCCACGGTGTTGTGCCGGTCGTACGTCCAGTTCCGCAGGTCGTGGACGTGCACGTCGAGGCTGCCGCGGGCGGCGGCCTTGCCGACCAGGGAGACGTTCAGCGGGGCCAGGTACTCGGGGAAGATCGTGACGACGTCGAGCCTCATCGGGCGGTGTCCCCGGAGCCGTCGGCGGCCGCGGCGTCCTCGGCCGTACCGGAACCCTCGGCGCCCTCGGCGTCCCGGGCGGAGGCGATCTCGGCGCGGTCGTCGATCAGGCCGGGCGGCGGGGTGATGACGGCCCGCTGGTTCTCCAGGTCGATCTCGGTGACGATCTCCTCGACGAAGGGGACCATGACCTCGGTGCCGTCGGGCCGCTCCACGATGAAGAGGTCCTGGGACGGCAGGTGGGAGATCTCCGTGATGGTGCCGACGAGGGTGCCGTCGGCGAGCACCACGTCCAGGTCCATCAGCTGGTGGTCGTAGAACTCGTCCTCGTCCTCGGGCAGCTCGGCGGGGTCCACCTCGGCGATGAGGAGGGTGTTCCGCAGGGCCTCGGCGGCGGTGCGGTCCGCGACGCCCTCGAAGCGCAGCAGCAGGCGTCCGCTGTGCACCCGCCCGGTGGCGATGGTCAGCGGACCGGCGCCCGCGGGCTCGGTGTGGAGCACCGCCCCGGGGCCGAGCCGCAGCTCGGGCTCGTCGGTCCGCACCTCGACGGTGACCTCGCCCTTGATGCCGTGGGCGCGGCCGATCCGCGCGACTACCAGCTGCACGCTTGTCTCTCCTGTTCAGACGACGACGGGCCGGGGCGGGCCTGAGGCCCTCCCCGGCCCGTGCCGGTGTTTCGACTTGCTCAGCGGACCTGGTCCACGTCGACGAGGTCGACGCGGATGCCACGGCCGCCGATGGCGCCCACGACGGTGCGCAGGGCCCGCGCGGTGCGGCCGTTGCGGCCGATCACCTTGCCGAGGTCGTCGGGGTGGACCCGGACCTCCAGCACCTGCCCGCGACGCAGGTTGCGCGAGGCGACCTGCACGTCGTCAGGGTTGTCGACGATGCCCTTCACGAGGTGCTCGAGAGCCTCCTCGAGCATGCTCAGGCCTCGGTCGACTCGGCGGCGGCCTCGGCCTCGTCCGCCTTCTTCTCGGTCTTCTTCGCCTTCTGGGTGATGGCCTCGCCCTTGGCGTCGCCACCCTCCAGGGTCTTCGCGAACTCGTCGAAGGAGCGACGCTTGTCTTCCTTCGTCGCCGGCTGCAGCAGCGGCGCGGGGGCCGGGAGACCCTTGTGGGCCTGCCAGTCACCGGTGAGCTTCAGGATGGCGAGCACGGCCTCGGTGGGCTGGGCGCCGACCGACAGCCAGTACTGCGCGCGCTCACCGTTGACCTCGATGCGCGACGGGTTGTACGTGGGGTGGTAGATACCGATCTCTTCGATCGCGCGACCGTCCCGACGGGTACGGGCGTCCGCGACGACGATGCGGTAGTGCGGCTGGCGAATCTTGCCGAGGCGCTTGAGCTTGATCTTGACTGCCACTGGAGTGGTGTCTCCTGAACTTGACGTGGTTGGGCACATGAGATGCCACGTGGGGTTGCGGTACTCGGGTGCCCGATGGACGCGTCAGCCGGAGGAGAGAGGGGTCCTGTGCGACTGTCGAGTACAGCCACTCATTGTGCCACATGACGGCGCGGCGTCAGGACGCGGCGGCCGCCAGCGCCACCTCCGGGATGCGGAACGGCTTCATGCAGCCGCCGCACACGATCGGGGCCTGGGCCAGCACGGACGGGACCACGCGGACGTTGCGCCCGCAGTCGCAGACCGCCTTGACCCGGACGCCGCCGCCCGAGGAGCCGTGCCGGGCGGCCGGTCCGCGGAAGGAGCGCTTGGTGTCGGCGGCGGTGGCGACCGTATGGGCGCGCAGGGCCCGCTGGAGCCGCTCCATGGTGGGGCGGTACCGGCGCTTGGCCTCGGGATTCAGCGTGACCAGGGAGAAGCCGCTGCTGGCGTGCGGTTCCTCGGCGTGGTCGAGGCCGAGCTCCTCGGCGATCGCGAGGAACCGGCGGTTGTGGTAGCGGCCGGCCCGGGAGGTGTCCCGGACGCCGCGCGCGGCGGCGATTCCGTGGACGGCCTCGTGCAGCAGGCGTTCGAAGGAGAGCTCCGCGCCACACGCGGACGAGGACTCCCCGATCAGAGACTCGGGTGCGGCAAGGTCCGGCAGCTCGGGGTGGTACCGCTGAATGTCGGCCCACGCCTGCGCCAGCTCTGCGGCGAGTACAGGTGGTGTCGTGCTCACGTCGTGACAACGAGCGCGGGGCCCCCGGTGTTCCGATTCCGGGCCATTCCAAATTTTTTGCACGTACCAGTCAGTTCAGCTTGATGCATCCCGACGAGGGCGCGTGCGCATATCTCCGGAGGAGTCGGAGGAGTCGGTACGTACGGGAGATCCCCCGGAACCGGGCCCGGGGGACCTCCGACGTCACGCGCGCCCCACGGGACGGCCCGCGTCCCGCCGACGGGCCGAACGGCCGGTCAGTGCGGCGGCGCGGCCCGGTCCCGGAACGCGGGGCCCGATCGGGGCCCCGCGCCGGGTCCGTCAGTAGGAGCGGGCCACGATGGCCAGGGTGCCGGGGGCGTCGTCCTCGGTCGGGACGGAGCCGTCCTCGGCCACCAGGCAGCGGACGGTCACGGCCTGCTCGCCGAGCTTGGCCTCGCCCTCCGGGCCCAGCACGCTCCACGGGATCCGCGCCCAGCCGCCGGCGAGGGCGGCCTCGGAGGCCTCCTCGATGGTGGCCACGTCGGTGGTGCCGGACACGCGGCGCTCGCGGGACTCGCGCAGCAGCTGCGCCTGGTCCTCGTCCAGGACCTTCGGGAGCAGGTCGACGAGGGCGTCGATCTGCACCGGCTCCTTGCCGCCCGGGATCCGGCGGGCCAGCATCGCGGTGCCGTTCTCCAGGTCGCGGGGGCCGATCTCGATGCGGACCGGCACGCCCTTGAGCTCCCAGTCCACGGCGCGGCGGCCGAAGGGGGTGTCCACCCGGTCGTCCACGTGCACGCGCAGGCCCGCGGCCTTCAGGCGGGCGCCCAGTTCGCGGACCTTCGCGACGGCCTCGTCGCCCTTGATCGCCATGACCACGACCTGGACGTGGGCCAGGCGCGGGGGCACCCGCAGGCCGTTGTCGTCGCCGTGGGACATGATCAGGCCGCCGACCATGCGGGTCGAGACGCCCCAGGAGGTCTGCCAGACCAGCTCCTGCTGCCCCTCCTTGGAGAGGTAGGAGGTGTTGAAGGCCTTGGCGAAGTTGGTGCCCAGCTCGTGGCTGGTGCCCATCTGGAGGGCCTTGCCGTCGCCCATCATGCCCTCCAGGGTGAGGGTGTTGATGGCGCCCGCGAAGCGCTCCTTGGGGGTCTTGCGGCCGAGGACCACGTCGATGCCGAGGACGTTGGTCATGAAGTCGCCGTAGACGTTCCGGTGGATGTGCGCGGCGTACTCGCGGGCGTCCTCGTAGGTGGCGTGGGCGGTGTGGCCCTCCTGCCAGAGGAACTCGCTCGTCCGGAGGAAGACGCGGGGGCGCATCTCCCAGCGGACGACGTTGGCCCACTGGTTGATCAGCAGGGGCAGGTCGCGGTAGCTCTGCACCCACTTGGAGAAGTAGTCGTTGATGATCGTCTCGGAGGTCGGTCGCACCACGACCGGCTCCTCCAGCTCCTTGCCACCGCCGTGCGTGACGACCGCGAGCTCGGGGGCGAAGCCCTCGACGTGCTCGGCTTCCTTCGTCAGGTACGACTGCGGGATGAACAGCGGGAAGTAGGCGTTCTGGGCGCCCGCCTCCTTGATGCGCGCGTCCATCTCCTGCTGCATCCGCTCCCACAGGCCGTAGCCGTACGGACGGATGACCATCGTGCCGCGCACGGGGCCGTTGTCGGCCAGCTCGGCCTTGTTGATCAGGTCCTGGTACCAGCGGGGGAAGTCGTCCGCCTGGGGGGTGAGAACGGGAGCCTTTGCCATGGCGCGAATGGTACGGGGCCGGAACGGGTGAGCGTGAATCGGATGGGGCGCTCCTCTGGACGGGCGGCCGGATCGGCAGTTCTCTGGCTAGGGGGGCAAGGAGGACAGGAGCGCTTTTCCATGATTTCGACGCTCGTCGCCCGTGACTGGGCGGAGATCCAGGAGCGGATGCTGGTGCCGCTGTACGAGGCGGTGTACGACCGGCTGGGCGTGGGCCCGGGCACCCGGCTGCTGGGCTTGGACTGCGGGGCCGGGTTGGCCCTGTTGTTGGGTGCGGCCCGGGGCGCCCGGGTGACCGGGGCCGAGCGGGACCCGGACCGGCTGGCGCTGGCCCGGGAGCGCGGGCTGGAGGTGGCCGCCGGGCTGCCGGAAGGGACGCGGGCCGGGGACGGCTACGACATGCTGACGGCCCTGTGTCCGGGGCTGCCGGACGGACCACCGGGTGATCCGGGTGCGGCCGCGCTGGCGGCGGCGGTGCCGTTGGTGCGGCGGGGCGGCGCGGTGGTGCTGGCGGGCTGGGGCCCGGCGGACCGGTGCGCGGTCGCGGACCTGCTGGGCGGGGAGCGGCGGTCGGTGCCGGGGCCCGGGCTGGAGGGCGCGGCGGTGGCGGCCGGGCTGCGACCGGAGGGTTCGTGGCGGGTGTTCTGTCCGTTCGGGTACGCGGACATGGACAGTGCGGTGCGGGGGCTGTTGTCCTCGGGGCTGTACCGGCCGTCGGATCCGGCGCAGGCGGAGAAGGAGCTGACGGAGTCGCTGCACCCGTACGCGCGGGAGGACGGTTCGGTGTGGTTGCCGAACGTCTTCCGGTACGTGCTGGCACGGGTGCCCTGAGGGACGGTCACGGCCCGCCCCGGGTGGGGCGGGCCGTGACCGGGCCGGGTGGACTTCGGGTCAGGTGTGCTTGGTGAGGCGGGTGATGCCCGCGGCCGCGTACGCCTGGCCCTCTTCGAGGGTCTCGTTCTCCAGGAGGGCCTCGGCGAGGGCGTCGAGCTGTCCGCGGTGTTCGCGCAGCAGGCGGCGGGCCTCCTCGTAGCACTCGTCGACGATGCGGCGCATCTCGGCGTCGACGGTGTCGAGGGTGGCGGGGGCGGCGGAGAGCCCGTAGGCGCCCTGGGCGTCGGAGGGGACGGCGGTGAGTCGGCCGACGCGTTCGCTCATGCCCCAGCGGGCGGCCATGCCGCGGGCGATGCCGGTGACCTGTTCCAGGTCGTTCTCGGCGCCGGTGGTGATCACCCCGTAGACCTCCTGTTCGGCGGCCATGCCGCCGAGTGCGCCGATGATGCGGCCGCGCAGGTACTCCTCGGTGTAGGCGTAGCGGTCGGCGTCGGGGGTGGAGAGGGTGACGCCGAGGGCCCGGCCCCGGGGCACGATGGTGATCTTGCGGACGGGGTCGGCGCCGGGCTGGAGCATGCCGAGGAGGGCGTGGCCGCTCTCGTGGTAAGCGGTGCGGCGGCGCTCCTCCTCGGGCATGACCAGGGGGCGTTCGGCGCCGAGCTGGACCTTCTCCAGGGCGTCGGAGAGGTCGGAGCCGGTGACCTCGGTCTGCTTGCGCTTGACGGCGAGGAGGGCGGCCTCGTTGGCGAGGTTGGCCAGCTCGGCGCCGGTCATGCCGGGGGTGGTCCGGGCGACCTGGGCCAGGTCCGCGGAGGCGGCGAGGGGGATGTCGCGGGTGTGGATGCGGAGGATGGCCTCGCGGCCGTCGCGGTCGGGCGGGCTGACCATGACGGTGCGGTCGAAGCGGCCGGGCCGGGTGAGGGCGGGGTCGAGGACGTCGGCGCGGTTGGTGGCGGCGATGACGACCACGCCCTCGGAGCCGGAGAAGCCGTCCATCTCCGTGAGGATCTGGTTGAGGGTCTGTTCGCGTTCGTCGTGGCCGCCCATGCCGCCGCCGCTGCCGCGGGCGCGGCCGATGGTGTCGATCTCGTCGATGAAGATGATGGCGGGGGCGACCTTGCGGGCCTCGGCGAAGAGCTCGCGGACCCGGCCGGCGCCGACGCCGACGATCATCTCGATGAACTCGGAGGCGGAGGCGGAGAAGAAGGGGACCCCGGCCTCGCCGGCGACGGCCCTGGCGAGGAGGGTCTTGCCGGTGCCGGGAGGTCCGGCGAGGAGGACCCCGCCGGGCATCCGGGCGCCCATCCGGTGGTAGGCCTCGGGGTTCTTGAGGAAGTCGACGACCTCGCTGAGCTCGCCCTCGACCTCGTCGATGCCCGCGACGTCCTCGAAGGTGGTGCGCTTCGCGCCCTCGATCTCGACGGGTTTGGGGGGCGCCTTCCGGCCGAGTCCGCCCGCCCCGCCCATGGCGGCGCCCATGCGGCGGGCGATGAGCACCCAGAGGCCGATGAGCAGCAGCATGGGGGCGAGGGAGATGAGGAGGTTGGCGAGGAAGCTGCGGTGTTCCACCACGGGTGAAGCGGTGACGGTGACGCCCTTGGAGGTGAGGGAGGCCCAGAGGTCGTCGTCGGCGAAGACGGGGCGCTGGG
Source organism: Streptomyces sp. NPDC097619 (assembly GCF_040302735.1). Taxonomy (NCBI): domain Bacteria; kingdom Bacillati; phylum Actinomycetota; class Actinomycetes; order Kitasatosporales; family Streptomycetaceae; genus Streptomyces; species Streptomyces sp. NPDC097619. The sequence goes on from NZ_JBEOSD010000237.1 coordinate 7,732, forward strand.
TGACGAACTTGGTGTAGTCGCCCTTGCCGTCGGGGACGGGCTGCTTCTCCTTGAGTTGGCCCTCGATGGCGTCGCCCTTGGAGTAGATCTTGGAGACGTTGCCCGCGGAGACCTGCTTGCTGAACTCCGTGTAGGAGATGGTCGGCTCGTCCCCGTCGTTGAAGAGGGAGAGCACGAGGTTGGTGAGCAGGTAGACGACGAGCGCGGTGAGGACGAGCCCGCGCCAGCCGCCGGGCATCTTCTTCTTGGGGGGCGGCTCGGGGGGTGCGCCTTCGGAGCGCCAGGGGGTGTCGGCGCGACTGCGAGGCGGGACGGGGGTGGGAGTGGGCACGCTTCCTCCTCTGCGCAGGCGAGCCCGACCTTACGGGACATACCGGGCGCCCGCTCAGTGGTGGACGGCCCCTCCCCCCGGGCCCGGCGGCCGTGCCACGGCGGGGGCCGGGACGCGCGAAGGGCCCCCGCGGGGGGGGGGGGGGCCGACAGGGGGGGGGCGGGGGGGGGCGACGGGGTGGAAAGAGGGTGAGA
>NZ_JBEOSD010000238.1:0-8197 GCF_040302735.1 Streptomyces sp. NPDC097619
CCACCACTCCGCTCTCCCTATCTGTCCCGCACCAACCGCCCCCCTCACCCCCGGCCGGCCGGTCCCCCCCCGGGGGGGGGGACCGGCCGTCCGTCTCACGACGCTTCGGTCGGGATCAGGCCGCGGGCTCCGGCTGGGGCTCCTCGGCCGGTTCCGGCTCCGGGTCGGCGGGGGTCTTCACGGACTCCAGCAGCAGCTGGGCCACGTCCACGACCTGCACGGACTCCTTGGCCTTGCCGTCGTTCTTCTTGCCGTTGACCGAGTCGGTGAGCATCACCAGGCAGAACGGGCAGGCGGTGGAGACGATGTCCGGGTTGAGGGACAGGGCCTCGTCCACGCGCTCGTTGTTGATGCGCTTGCCGATCCGCTCCTCCATCCACATCCGCGCGCCACCGGCGCCGCAGCAGAAGCCCCGCTCCTTGTGGCGGTGCATCTCCTGCTGACGCAGGCCCGGGACGGCCGACATGATCTCGCGCGGGGGCGTGTAGACCTTGTTGTGGCGGCCCAGGTAGCAGGGGTCGTGGTAGGTGATCAGACCGTCCACCGGGGTCACCGGCAGCAGCTTGCCCTCGTCGATGAGGTGCTGGAGCAGCTGGGTGTGGTGGATGACCTCGTACTCGCCGCCGAGCTGCGGGTACTCGTTCGCGATGGTGTTGAAGCAGTGCGGGCAGGTCGAGACGATCTTCTTCGCCGACTTCGGCTTCTTCGTCGACTCGTCCTCGTCGTCCTCGCCGAAGGCCATGTTCAGCATGGCCACGTTCTCCTGGCCCAGCTGCTGGAAGAGCGGCTCGTTGCCGAGGCGGCGCGGGGAGTCGCCCGTGCACTTCTCCTCGCCGCCCATGATCGCGAACTTGACGCCCGCCATGTGCAGCAGCTCGGCGAAGGCCTTCGTGGTCTTCTTGGCCCGGTCCTCCAGGGCGCCCGCACAGCCGACCCAGTACAGGTAGTCGACCTCGGAGAGGTCCTCGACGTCCTTGCCCACGATCGGGACCTCGAAGTCGACCTCCTTGGTCCACTCCACGCGCTGCTTCTTGGCGAGGCCCCAGGGGTTGCCCTTCTTCTCCAGGTTCTTGAGCATCGTGCCCGCCTCGGACGGGAACGCGGACTCGATCATCACCTGGTAGCGGCGCATGTCGACGATGTGGTCGATGTGCTCGATGTCCACCGGGCACTGCTCCACGCAGGCGCCGCAGGTGGTGCAGGACCACAGCACGTCCGGGTCGATGACGCCGTTCTCCTCGGCGGTGCCGATGAGGGGGCGCTCGGCCTCCGCGAGGGCCGCGGCCGGGACGCCGGCGAGCTGCTCCTCGGTGGCCTTCTCCTCGCCCTCCATGGTCTTGCCGCCGCCGGCCAGCAGGTACGGGGCCTTGGCGTGCGCGTGGTCGCGCAGCGACATGATCAGGAGCTTGGGGGAGAGGGGCTTGCCGGTGTTCCAGGCCGGGCACTGCGACTGGCAGCGGCCGCACTCGGTGCAGGTGGAGAAGTCGAGGATGCCCTTCCAGGAGAACTGCTCGACCTGGGAGACGCCGAAGACGTCCTCCTCGCCCGGGTCCTCGAAGTCGATCTGCTTGCCGCCCGAGGTCATCGGCTGGAGGGCGCCGAGCGCCGTGCCGCCGTCGGCGTTCCGCTTGAACCAGATGTTCGGGAAGCCGAGGAAGCGGTGCCAGGCCACGCCCATGTTGGTGTTGAGCGAGACCGTGATCATCCAGATCATCGTCGCGCCGATCTTGAACAGCGCGGTGATGTAGACCAGGTTCTGCAGGGTGGCGACGGACAGCCCCTTGTAGGCCAGCACCAGCGGGTACGAGGCGAAGTACGCCAGGTCGTACGACTCGACGTGGTGCAGGGCGCCTTCGAGGCCGCGCAGGTTCAGGATCGCCAGGCCGATCAGCAGGATGATCCACTCGACGAAGTACGCCTGCCAGGCCTTCGAGCCCGCGAACCGGGACTTGCGGCCCGGCTTGGAGGGCAGGTTCAGCAGCCGGATCGCCATCAGGACGACGATGCCGAGGACCGTGAGCAGGCCGATGAACTCGGTGTAGAACTCGAACGGCAGGAAGCCGCCGACCACCGGGAGGATCCAGTCGGCCTTGAAGAGCTGGCCGAAGGCCTGCACGAGCGTGGGCGGCAGCGTGAGGAAGCCGATCGCGACGAACCAGTGCGCGAAGCCGACGATGCCCCAGCGGTTCATGCGGCTGTGGCCGAGGAACTCGCGGACCAGGGTGAGCGACCGCTCCTTGGGGCGGTCGGTGCGGCTGCCTGCCGGAACCGGCTGGCCGAGATTCACGAACCGGTAGATCTGCGCCACGGCTCGGGCGAGCAGCGCGACGCCGACCACGGTCAGGACCAGCGACACGATGATCGCGGCGAGTTGCATTGGGGGGCTCCTCGGGCGGGCCTGCGAGGCGGATTACTAGGCAGTAACTTATTCGGTCAAGCCTGAGGTTACCCACTTATAGGGCCGCACTGTAGTTGTGCGGGCGGTGATCTGTGTCGCTCAGGTCACCCTATGCGGGGCCTGGGCGGGCCCGGGTGACCCCCCGGTTACCGGCGCCGCCGCCGTCGCCCTCGCGGGCCGCCGCGCCGCTCGTGCCGGGCGGGTCAAGAGTGACAGACGGGGCGGGCGGGGCCTGCGCCGCGTCCACCGCCGTCGGAGCGTGCGGGGTGGGGGTGGGCGCGGTGGGTGCGGCCGGTGCGGCGGGGAGCGTGACGCGGTCCGCGGGGGCGGGGGCCGGGACCGGGGGCGGTTCCTCGGTGACGAGCGGGTCCGGGGCCGGGGCGGCGCGGAAGGCCGCCCGTGGGGTCTGGGCCAGGATCGCCAGGTCCATGCCCAGCCAATGGTGCTCCACGTAGTGCAGGTCGAGCAGGGTCATCTCCTCCCAGGGCAGCTCCGAGCGGGCGCTGACCTGCCAGAGCCCCGTCATCCCGGGCCGTACCCACAGGCGCCCGCGGGGGCCCGGCCGTAGCTCGGGCCTCGGCCCGACCAGCGACATCTCGCCCCGGAGGACGTTCCACAGCTGCGGGATCCCCTGGAGCCGGTGCCGCCGCAGCCGGTCGCCCAGCGGGCTGCCCGCGGTCCGCAGCAGCCAGCGCCGGTACGGGCGCCCGCCGAGCCCCGTCGCGGGGGCCCGGACCAGCGGGGCGGCCCGGCAGGAGACGGCGAGGGCGGCGGCCAGCAGCAGGAGCGCGGGCAGGGCGGCGGCCAGCAGCAGCGCGGCCGCGCCGAGGTCGAAGACCCGTTTCGCCCCCGGCCGGGGGAGGCGTCCGAGGCGGGCCGCGACCGCCCGGAGCGCGCGGGCCGGCGACAGGGAGCGGGTGGACCGGGGCGGCCGGTCGGGGCGGGGCGGCCGGGGGGCGGAGGGCCGGCCGGTCCGGGCGGTGAGGGTGTCCCGGGCCCCGCGCAGGGCCGCCAGGGTCGCGGCCGCGGGGCCGGGCCGGCCGCCTGCGAGGATCCGGCCGGCGGGGCGCGGGTGCCGTGGGGCCCGCCGGGGGCGGGACGGCGAGGGTGTGGCGGGCATGCGGTCACGGTGCCGGGCCGCCCGCCCGCGGGCGCGTTGCCGCGCGGGCCGGGTCCCCCGCTCGGACGTGCCCCGCCCCGGCCGCGTACCGCGCTCCGGTCGAGCCCGGCCGGCGGGGCGCCCGTATCCCGCCGCATCCCCGCCGGAGCCGCGCCGGCGGGTCGGGTGGGCCCTAGGGGGCGGGATCAGGGACGAACGAGGGTCGCAAACCGGCACGTTCCGGCGGGCCGAGGAGTTAACTGAGTGGAAGGCAGGCGCAAGAGTTGAGTCGCCTTGACTCAGCTCTGTTGACTCGCTGGAATCCGTGAGGCATCCTTGAGCCTGTTCCACTCAAGTCATGGAGGCAATGAAATGGCACGTGCGGTCGGCATCGACCTGGGCACGACTAACTCCGTCGTCAGCGTTCTCGAAGGCGGCGAGCCCACCGTCATCACCAACGCAGAGGGCGCCAGGACCACGCCGTCCGTCGTCGCCTTCGCCAAGAACGGCGAGGTCCTCGTCGGTGAGGTCGCCAAGCGCCAGGCGGTCACCAACGTCGACCGGACCATCCGCTCGGTGAAGCGCCACATGGGCACCGACTGGAAGATCGAGATCGACGGCAAGAGCTTCAACCCGCAGCAGATGAGCGCCTTCATCCTGCAGAAGCTCAAGCGCGACGCCGAGGCGTACCTGGGCGAGAAGGTCACGGACGCGGTCATCACCGTCCCGGCCTACTTCAACGACTCCGAGCGCCAGGCCACCAAGGAGGCCGGCGAGATCGCGGGTCTGAACGTCCTGCGCATTGTCAACGAGCCGACTGCGGCCGCCCTGGCCTACGGCCTCGACAAGGACGACCAGACCATTCTCGTCTTCGACCTCGGTGGCGGCACCTTCGACGTGTCCCTGCTGGAGATCGGCGACGGCGTCGTCGAGGTCAAGGCCACCAACGGTGACAACCACCTCGGCGGCGACGACTGGGACCAGCGCGTCGTCGACTACCTGGTCAAGCAGTTCCAGAACGGCCACGGCGTCGACCTGGGCAAGGACAAGATGGCCCTCCAGCGCCTCCGCGAGGCCGCCGAGAAGGCCAAGATCGAGCTGTCCTCCTCCACGGAGACCTCGATCAACCTGCCCTACATCACGGCGTCCGCCGAGGGCCCGCTCCACCTGGACGAGAAGCTCACCCGCGCCCAGTTCCAGCAGCTGACCTCGGACCTCCTGGACCGCTGCAAGACCCCGTTCCACAACGTCATCAAGGACGCGGGCATCGCCCTCTCCGAGATCGACCACGTGGTCCTGGTCGGCGGCTCCACCCGCATGCCCGCCGTCGCCGAGCTCGTCAAGGAGCTGACCGGCGGCAAGGAGGCCAACAAGGGCGTGAACCCGGACGAGGTCGTCGCCATCGGCGCCACCCTCCAGGCCGGCGTCCTCAAGGGTGAGGTCAAGGACGTCCTGCTCCTCGACGTGACCCCGCTGTCCCTCGGCATCGAGACCAAGGGCGGCATCATGACCAAGCTCATCGAGCGCAACACCACGATCCCGACCAAGCGGTCCGAGATCTTCACGACGGCCGAGGACAACCAGCCGTCCGTGCAGATCCAGGTCTACCAGGGCGAGCGCGAGATCGCGGCGTACAACAAGAAGCTCGGCATGTTCGAGCTGACCGGTCTGCCGCCGGCCCCCCGCGGCGTGCCGCAGATCGAGGTCGCCTTCGACATCGACGCCAACGGCATCATGCACGTGACCGCCAAGGACCTGGGCACGGGCAAGGAGCAGAAGATGACCGTCACCGGCGGCTCCTCGCTGCCGAAGGACGAGGTCGACCGGATGCGCCAGGAGGCCGAGCAGTACGCGGAGGAGGACCAGCGCCGCCGCGAGTCCGCCGAGAGCCGCAACCAGGGCGAGCAGCTCGTCTACCAGACCGAGAAGTTCCTCAAGGACAACGAGGACAAGGTCCCCGCGGACGTCAAGACCGAGGTCGAGGCCGCCGTCGCCGAGCTGAAGGAGAAGCTCAAGGGCGAGGACGCCGCCGAGATCCGCACCGCCACGGAGAAGGTCGCGGCCGTCTCGCAGAAGCTGGGCCAGGCGATCTACGCCGACGCCCAGGCCGCGGGTGCCGCCGGCACCCCGGGTGACGCGGGCGCCAAGGCCGCCGACGACGACGTCGTCGACGCCGAGATCGTCGACGAGGACAAGCCGAAGGGCGGCGCTGCCTGATGTCGGAGGAGACCCCGGGCTTCGAGGAGAAGCCCGAAGTCCCCGCCGAGGGCACGCCCGAGGAGCCGAAGGCCGCCGACTCCGCGGAGGAGGCGGCCCCGGCCGGGGAAGCGAAGTCCGCGTCCGACGTCGGCCTGCTGGCCCAGCTGGACCAGGCCCGCAGCGCGCTCGGCGAGCGCACCGCGGACCTCCAGCGGCTCCAGGCCGAGTACCAGAACTACCGTCGTCGGGTGGACCGGGACCGGGTCACCGTCAAGGAGATCGCCGTCGCCGGCCTCCTGTCGGAGCTCCTCCCCACGCTCGACGACGTCGGCCGCGCGCGGGAACACGGCGAGCTGGTCGGCGGGTTCAAGTCGGTGGCCGAGTCCCTGGAGACGGTCGTCGCCAAGATGGGCCTGCAGCAGTTCGGCAAGGAGGGCGAGCCCTTCGACCCGACGATCCACGAGGCCCTGATGCACTCGTACGCGCCGGACGTCACCGAGACGACCTGCGTGGCGATCCTGCAGCCCGGCTACCGGATCGGCGAGCGTACGATCCGCCCCGCGCGGGTCGCCGTGGCCGAGCCCCAGCCGGGTTCGGCCAAGCCGGAGGGCTCCGAGGAGTCCGAGGGCAAGGGCGACGAGTAACACCGCCGCCCGGCAGCGACAGAACGGGTGACGGCCGCCCCACCGGCGGCCGTCACCCGGCAGTACCAGCAGCGACCGGCCCCGACCGGCCGCACAGGAAGAACACCCGGCAGCGGGAGGAGGGACGTCGATGAGCACGAAGGACTTCGTCGAGAAGGACTACTACAAGGTTCTCGGCGTCCCCAAGGACGCTACCGAGGCCGAGATCAAGAAGGCGTACCGCAAGCTCGCCCGCGAGTTCCACCCGGACGCCAACAAGGGCAACGCCGAGGCCGAGGAGCGCTTCAAGGAGATCTCCGAGGCGAACGACGTCCTCGCCGACCCCAAGAAGCGCAAGGAGTACGACGAGGCCCGCGCCCTCTTCGGCAGCGGCGGCTTCCGCCCGGGCCCCGGCTCCGGCGGCTCCTTCAACTTCGACCTGGGCGACCTCTTCGGGGGCGCGCAGGGCGGCGCCGGAGCCGGTGGCTTCGGCGGCGGCGGGATCGGCGACGTCTTCGGCGGCCTCTTCAACCGCGGTGGCGGCCCGGGTGCCCGCACCCAGCCCCGCCGGGGCCAGGACATCGAGTCCGAGGTCACGCTCAGCTTCACCGAGGCCGTGGACGGGGCCACCGTCCCGCTGCGCATGTCCAGCCAGGCCCCCTGCAAGGCGTGTTCGGGCACCGGCGACCAGAACGGCACCCCCCGGGTCTGTCCCACCTGCGTCGGCACCGGCCAGGTCTCCCGCGGCGGCGGGGGCGGCTTCTCGCTCACCGACCCCTGCGTGGACTGCAAGGGTCGCGGCCTGATCGCCGAGAACCCCTGCGAGGTCTGCAAGGGCAGCGGTCGCGCCCGCTCCTCGCGCACCATGCAGGTCCGCATCCCGGCGGGCGTCTCCGACGGGCAGCGGATCCGGCTGCGCGGCAAGGGCGCGCCCGGCGAGCGCGGCGGACCGGCGGGCGACCTGTACGTGGTGGTCCACGTCGACGCCCACCCGGTGTTCGGCCGCAAGGACGACAACCTGACCGTCACCGTGCCCGTCTCCTTCCCGGAGGCGGCCCTCGGCGGCGAGGTGCGGGTACCGACCCTCGGCGGCCCCGCCGTCACCCTCAAACTTCCCCCGGGCACCCCCAACGGTCGTACGATGCGGGCCCGCGGCAAGGGCGCGGTCCGCAAGGACGGCACCCGCGGCGACCTCCTCGTCACCATCGAGGTGGCCGTGCCCGCGCAGCTGTCCGACAAGGCGCGTGACGCCCTGGAGGCCTTCCGCGACGCCACCGCGGACCAGGACCCCCGGGAAGAGCTGTTCCAGGCCGCGAAGGGAGCGTGAGCCCATGAATACGGACGGCAGACGCCGGAATCCCTATGAGCTGACCGACGAGTCCCCGGTGTACGTCATCTCGGTCGCCGCCCAGCTGTCGGGTCTGCATCCGCAGACCCTCCGCCAGTACGACCGCCTCGGTCTGGTCTCCCCGGACCGGACCGCCGGGCGCGGTCGGCGCTATTCGGCCCGTGACATCGAACTGCTCCGCACGGTGCAGCAGTTGTCCCAGGACGAGGGCATCAACCTGGCCGGCATCAAGCGGATCATCGAGCTGGAGAACCAGGTCGCCGCGCTCCAGGCGCGGGTCGCCGAACTGTCCGCCGCGGTGGACGGCGCGGCCCGGGCCATGCAGCAGCGGGAGGCCCAGGTGCACGCCTCCTACCGGCGGGACCTGGTCCCGTACCAGGACGTGCAGCAGACGAGCGCGCTGGTGGTGTGGCGGCCCAAGCGGTCCGCCGACTAGCCGACGCGCGGTGGTTCGTGCGAGGGCCCGCCGCCCCGCCCGCCGGGTGGGAGTGAGCCGGGTATTCTGCCTGACCTTCGAAGTCGAGTTCTTC
>NZ_JBEOSD010000239.1:0-8107 GCF_040302735.1 Streptomyces sp. NPDC097619
TTCCCCGGCCCCGACCCCGGTTCCACCCGCCGCGGCGGGTGGAACCGGGGTCGGGCCGTTCGGTGGCCCGGTCAGCGGCCGGTGAGGCGGAAGTCCATCTTCTGGTAGCCGTCGCCCTCGTCGGTGACGCGGATGTAGCCGCGGGCGTCCTTGAAGTCGCCCGTGCCGCCGGTGACCGCGATGTCGTAGCCGGACATCGCCGAGTCCGTCATGTCGAACTGGGTCAGCCCCTGCGCGGCGATCTGCCCGCCGGGACCGCCGTTGAGCACCAGGGTGCCCGCGCAGTGCATGTCGCCCCCGGAGCCGGAGGCCCGGACCACCACGCAGCTCACGCCGTCCCGGCCCACGACCGGGCCGTCCTTGACTCGGTACAGGTCGTCCGCGAAGGCGAAGGTGTCCCCGACCTCGGGCCGGTCCGTGCTCTCGCTGCTGCCGTCGCTCTCGTCCGCGGGGAGTTCCTTGGCGTAGAGGGTGAACTCGGTCGGCGGGTCGGCCGCGGAGGCGGGGAGCGGGGCCCCGAAGACGACGGCCGCGGCCGCGCAGGCGCCGAGCGCGGCGAGCGCGCCGGGGCGCCTGGACCGCCGCCGGTCCCGGGGGGTCGCGTGGTGACGGGGGGTACCGGACATGTGCTGCCTCCTGCGCGTCGGCGACGTCGGCTGATCCCCCCCGGGCACGCCCACCATTGTCCGCCGCGGGTCGTGGATCCGCCCGTCAGGCCGCTGGGGGCCCGGTTCCGTGGGCCAGACTGGCCCCCATGGACACCAGTACGCTCACGCTCACCGAGCCGTGGCTCGACTCCTACCTGCGGCGGATAGGCGCCCCGGCGCGGCCCGCCCGCGCCGACGCGGAGGCCCTGCGGCAGCTGCACCTGCGGCACCTGCGGTCCGTGCCCTTCGAGAACCTGTCCCTGCACCTCGGCGAGGACGTCTCGTTGGAGCCGGCGGACCTCCTCGACAAGCTGTTGGTGCGGGGTCGGGGCGGGTTCTGCTTCGAACTCAACGGTGCCTTCGCGCTGCTGCTGCGCTCGCTGGGGTACGGGGTGGACCTGCTGGAGGCCCGGGTCTTCCCCTCGCCGGAGGCCGAGGCGCCGGGGATCCCGTACGGACACCTGGCGCTGCGGGTCACGGACGCGGACGGTGTGGTGTGGCTGGCGGACGTGGGCTTCGGGGACCACGCCCACCACCCCCTGGCCCTGGAGGAGCGCGGCGAACAGACCGACCCGGCCGGGGTGTTCCGCCTCGCCCCCGCCGAGGGAGCCCCCGAGGGCGACCTGGACCTGTGGCAGGACGGGGTGCGGCAGTACCGGCTGTCCCTGCGCCCGCGCACGCTGCCGGACTTCGCGGCGGCCTCCTGGTGGCACCGGACCTCGCCGCTCTCCCACTTCACGCGCGGGCCGGTGTGCACCCTCCTCACGGAGACGGGCCGCACGACGCTCTCCGGCCGCACCCTGATCACGACCACGGCCGCGGGCGAGCGCACCGAGACACCCCTCCCGGACGACGGGGGCCGCCTCGCGGCCCACCGCCGGCACTTCGGCCTCACCCTGGACCGCGCCCCGACGATCCCGTAGCGGGCCGGAGCGAGTCCCTCGCTCCCCGGTCGGCTCCGGTGCCCACGCCCGCCGGCGTGGGCACCGGAGCCGGTTCCGTCAGGAGAAGGACTGGGTCGGGGCGCCCGTGCAGGGTCGGAGGCGGGCGGGGCTGTTCGGGGTGGTGAGGGTGACGCAGAGGGAGGGGGCGGCGGCGGGGCGGAGGGTGCCGGCCTCGCGGAGGAACTGCTGGTTGGTGCCGCCGTGGCAGTTCCACAGGATGAGGGCGGTGCCGGCTTCGGTGTTGCCGCCGGGAACGTCGAGGCAGCGGTCGTGGGTGAGTTCGGTGCGGACGGAGCGGCGGGTGGAGTCGTACCACCAGCCCTGGTTGCGACCGCCGTGGCAGTCCCAGCCGAGGACGGCCGTCCCGTTGGCGCTGGTGGCGCCGTCGACGTCGAGGCAGCCTCCGGTGCCCGCGTTCTTCAGCGGGCGGAAGAGGTCGTCCCAGGCTCCGGGGGTGAGGACCGGGGTGCCGGTGCTCGCCGGGTCGGCGCAGGACGCCTCGCGCAGGTCGGACGCGTAGAAACGGGTCAGGCAGGTCGCGAACGCGCCGTGTCCGCGGGCGTTGGGATGGAACGACTGCCGCACGGTGTTCTCGTCCCAGGGGAAGTGATCACCCAGGTCCAGGTAGAGCCCGCGGGCCCAGGTGTCCTCCATGCAGACCTCGTGGCCGTGGAAGAGACGGGAGTTGTCCAGGTAGAGGGCGCCGGAGGCGCGGGCCGCCTCGCGGACGCCCTTCTCGAAGGCGGGGACGGCGTGGTCGCGGCCCCAGCGGGCGTCGGAGTCGTAGCCCGCGCAGCCACCGGGGAGCTTGCCGGGGAAGGAGGGGTTGTCGTGGAAGTCGGGGCCGATGGGGCTGGGGTAGCCCATCACGACGAGCTTGTAGTCGGAGTCGGCGTATCCTGCGCCGCGCATCACCGTCCTGAGGTCGGCGACGGTGGCCTCGACCTTGGGGCGCAGCCCGTTCACCCGGGCCTGCCAGCCCGGCTCGTAGACGGGCCGGCAGGTGCCCTGGACGAGGATCCAGCGGGTGACGCAGTCGGTCATCACGGGGCCGAACTGCAGGTCGTCATTGGCTCCGACGACCAGCAGGACCAGCTTGACGCGGGTGTTGCGGGCCTTGATGGCGAGGCTGTCGCTCTGCACGAGCTCGTCGGCGTACTGCTTGCTCCCGCCGATCCGGATGTTGCCGGTGGAGGCGCCGGAACAGGCCACGTTGAAGGTGAGGTCGGCGGGGATGCCGGTGCGGTGGACGGCGGCTTCCGGGGAGCGGTGGCACTGGTTCGACGGGGTGTTGGTGGCGGGGTCGTAGGTGCCGACGCCCTCTCCCGAGATCTCGCTGTCGCCGAGGGAGATCAGCCCGGTCTTCCGCTCGGCCACGGGGCGGACGGCCGGGTCCCCGTACAGGCGGGTGGCCTCGGCGGCCCGCACGGATTCCAGCTCCGGGGGCAGCGGGGTCACGGCCGCGGCGGCGACCGGGGCCGCCTGGGCCGGCGGGGTGATCGCGGTGACGCCGCCGAGGGCGGCGGCGAGGGCCGCGAGGGCGGCCAAGGAAGATCTGAACCTGGGTTTCGTACGGGCCATGACGCCTCCCCGATGTCAGTGTCACCCCGGTATTTACTGGCCGGTAGGTGACTTGGGAACGCTCCGAACAAGACAATTGCTCAACTTTTTCAGGAGGCCGAGGACATGACGGACGACCGGGACCGGCGCGCGCACGACGAGACGGAGACCCCGCGGTCGCACCCGCACCCGCACCCGCACCCGCACGGACAGGACGCCGGAGAGTTCCGCGTCGAGCACGACTCGATGGGCGAGGTACGGGTCCCGGCCCGCGCCAAGTGGCGGGCCCAGACCCAGCGGGCGGTGGAGAACTTCCCCGTCTCCGGGCAGCGCCTGGAGCGCGCCCACATCGAGGCGCTGGCCCGCATCAAGGGGGCCGCGGCCGCCGTGAACTCCCGGCTCGGCGTGGTGGCCCCGGAGGTGGCGGAGGCCATCGCGGCGGCGGCGGAGGAGGTCGCGGCGGGCCGCTGGGACGCGGAGTTCCCGGTGGACGTCTTCCAGACCGGTTCGGGCACCTCCTCCAACATGAACATGAACGAGGTGCTGGCCACCCTGGCCGAGGAGCGACTCGGTCGCCCCGTGCACCCCAATGACCAGGTCAACGCCTCGCAGAGCTCGAACGACGTGTTCCCCTCCTCGATCCACGTGGCGGCGGTGGCGGCCGTCACGCGGGACCTGGTGCCGGCGCTGCTGCACCTGGAGGCGGCGCTCGCGGCCAAGGCGGAGGAGTTCGCCCCGGTGGTGAAGGCCGGCCGGACCCACCTGATGGACGCCACCCCGGTCACGCTGGGCCAGGAGTTCGGCGGGTACGCGGCCCAGATCCACTACGGGGTGGAGCGGCTGCGGTCGGCGCTGCCGAGGCTCGCCGAACTCCCGCTGGGCGGCACCGCCGTGGGCACCGGCATCAACACCCCGCCCGGGTTCTCGGCGGCCGTGATCGCCGAGGTGGCGGCCGCCACCGGGCTGCCGCTGACGGAGGCTCGGGACCACTTCGAGGCCCAAGGGGCCCGGGACGCGCTCGTGGAGACCTCCGGCCAGCTGCGGACGATCGCGGTCTCGCTGACGAAGATTGCGAACGATCTGCGTTGGATGTCCTCCGGACCGCGGACAGGATTGGCCGAAATCAATCTGCCGGATCTCCAGCCGGGCTCCTCGATCATGCCCGGGAAGGTCAATCCGGTGATCCCCGAGGCGGTGCTCATGGTCGCCGCCCAGGTGACGGGGAACGACACCGCGGTGACCGTGGCGGGCGCCGCGGGCAACTTCGAGCTCAACGTGATGCTGCCGGTGCTCGCCCGGAACCTGCTGGAATCGGTGCGGCTGCTGGCCTCGGCCTCCCGACTGCTGGCCGACCGTACGGTGGCCGGGATCACCGCCAATGTGGAACGGGCCAGGGAGTACGCCGAATCCTCGCCCTCCGTGGTGACCCCGCTCAACAAGTACATCGGCTACGAGGAGGCCGCCAAGGTGGCCAAGCGGGCCCTCGCCGAGCGCAAGACGATCCGGCAGACCGTCCTCGAAGGCGGGTACGTGGACCGCGGGGACCTGACCGAGGAGCAGTTGGACGAAGCCCTCGACGTGCTCCGCATGACCCACCCCTGAGGCACCCCGCCGGGGCCCCCGGAGCCGCCGCACGCACCCGCACGAGGGTCGGTTTCCAGCCGAAACCGGTCCGTGACCTGCACCGCAGCGGTCCCGGGGGCCCCAGCCCTAATATCTGCGCATGACAGGAACGGCAGGCATCGCGCGGGGGACGCGCTGGGCGCCCGGGGACCACATCCTCTGGCGCTACCGCGACAGCGCCCCCGACCTGAAGGGGCACGTGCACATCTGCCGGCCGGTGACCGTGGTCCGGGACGCCCCCGACCTGCTGGCCGTGTGGATGGCCCCGGGCACCGAGTGCGTCAAGCCGGTGCTCCTGGACGGCACGGCCGTCCACGAGGAGCCGCTGGCCACCCGCTACACCGCCCCGCGCACCACGGTCCGCTCCCGCTGGTGGGGCACCGGGGTCCTCAAGCTGGCCCGCCCCGGGGACCCCTGGTCGGTGTGGCTGTTCTGGGACCGCGGCTGGGAGTTCAAGAGCTGGTACGTGAACCTGGAGGAGCCCCGGCAGCGCTGGGCCGGCGGGGTGGACTCCGAGGACCACTTCCTCGACATCTCGGTCTACCCCGACCGCACCTGGGCCTGGCGCGACGAGGACGAGTTCGCGCAGGCCCAGCACGCGGGACTGCTGGACGCGGCGCGGGCCGAACGGGTCCGGCAGGCCGGGGTGGCGGCCGTCGAACTCATCGAACGCTGGGGCGAACCCTTCTCCGCCGGATGGCAGGACTGGCGCCCCGACCCGGCCTGGGGAGTGCCCGTCCTGCCCGAGGACTGGGACCGCACCCCGGCGCACTTGACGACATGAGACCCTTGATGAGACCCCCGGGTCCAAACGTAGGATCGTCCTCCGCAAAGCCTCATCCGTAATTCTGATGCCGTGCGCAGGACTTGACCGACAATCAGGGGGGCTCCCGGACGGACTTCCGGGAAGGTGTGCCCGGGGCGACGGTGCCCCCGGGCCTGAGCGGGTATACCGCGACTGAACGAGTTGAGTGCAGCGCACATCGAGCGCGAACGGACGGAATTCCACGCGTGACGGAGTACCCCACCTCGCACGAGGCCCCGCAGCCTGGTGCCGGGGCCGCGGCCGGTGCCGCCGCGGCCACGCCACCGGGCGGGTCCGAGCTGCCGTCGCAGCCGCAGGCCGCCGAGCGCGGCACCCGCCGGACGGCCCGCGCCGCCGCCGACACCGAGGGCCACGGGAAGACTCCACCGCCCGCCGCCCAGGCCACCCGACAGGGCGGCGAGAAGGTGCCCGGCGCCCGCCGCGAGCACGGCACGCCCCTCCCCCACGCCCGCGACGAATCCGCGGCCCGCTCCGCCTCCGGCCTGCCCGCCGGGGTCACGGGCGGGCCCGGTGGCGGCCATCCGGGCTCCGGCGGCGGCATACCGGGCGGGGGCGGCGATGCCGGTTCGGCGGCCCGCCGCGAGGGCGACCGGCTCCGCTTCGTGGGCGCCGCCACCCGGCGGATCGCCCGCGGCATCGATCTGGACGAGATCGTGCTCGGCCTGTGCCGGGCCACCGTCCCCACCTTCTCCGACGCCATCCTGGTCTACCTGCGCGATCCGCTGCCGGTGGGCGACGAACGACCGGCCGGACCGGTGGTGCTGCGGCTGCGCCGCACCGACCGGCTCCGCCCCATCGACGACCTCACCGAGCTCGCGGCCTCCGCGGGCCGGGCCCCGACCCCCGGTCCGGCGCCGGCCCCCGGTGCCGCCGGAGCCCCGGCCGGTACCGGCGGCGATCCGGCCGACCCGGCCCGGCCGCTCGACTTCAGCCAGCTCCCGCTGCTCGGCCCGCAGGGCGACCTGCCCGCCGCCGAGCTGTGCGAGATCCGCCAGGGCGGCGCCCTCGCGGAGGTGCTGCGCGGGGTCCGGCCGGTCTTCGGGTCGGCCGCCACGGCCCGCGCGGCCCTGCCGGAGCTGCTGGGGGAAGGGCACCCGCTGCCGCGCGGTCAGCGGGCCATCCTGGCCCCGCTGCGGGGCCGCCGCCGGGTGATCGGCGCCGCGGTGTTCCTGCGCAGCCCCGAGCGGCCCGCCTTCGAGCCCAACGACCTGCTGGTCGCGGCCCAGCTGGCCACCCACACCGCCCTCGGCATCGACAAGGCCGTGCTGTACGGGCGGGAGGCGTACATCGCCGACGAGCTCCAGCGGACCATGCTCCCCGAAGGGCTGCCGCAGCCCACCGGGGTGCGGCTGGCCTCCCGTTACCTGCCCGCGGCGGAGACCGCCCGGGTCGGCGGCGACTGGTACGACGCCATACCGCTGCCCGGCAGCCGGGTCGCGCTGGTCGTGGGCGACGTGATGGGCCACTCCATGACCTCGGCCGCGATCATGGGGCAGCTGCGGACCACGGCGCAGACCCTGGCCCAACTGGACCTGCCGCCCGCCGAGGTCCTGCACCACCTGGACGAGCAGGCCCAACGGCTGGGCTCGGACCGGATGGCCACCTGCCTGTACGCCGTGTACGACCCGGTCTCGCACCGGATCACGGTGGCCAACGCCGGGCACCCGCCGCCGGTCCTGCTGCACCTGGGCGGTCGCGCCGAGGTGCTGCGGGTGCCGCCCGGCGCCCCGATCGGCGTGGGCGGGGTGGACTTCGAGGCGGTGGAGCTCGACGCCCCCGCCGGGGCCACCCTGCTGCTCTACACCGACGGTCTGGTGGAGTCCCGGATGCGGGACGTGTGGACGGGCATCGAGCAGCTGCGGGAGCGGCTGGCCACCACCGCCCAGCTCACCGGCATCGACCACCCTCCGCCGCTGGAGGCCCTCTGCGACGACGTGCTCGACATGCTCGGGCCCGGCGACCGGGACGACGACATCGCCCTGCTCGCCGCCCGTTTCGACGGGATCGCGCCCAGCGACGTCGCCTACTGGTTACTGGACCCGGAGGAGACCGCGCCGGGGCGGGCCCGCCGCTTCGCCCGCCGGGCCCTGGACCGCTGGGGGTTGGAGGAGGAGCTCGGGGACTCGCTGGAGCTGCTCGTCAGCGAGGTGGTCACGAACGCCGTGCGGTTCGCCGAGCGTCCGGTGACCCTGCGGCTGCTGCGGACCGACGTGCTGCGCTGCGAGGTCGGGGACGACTCCCCGCAGCTGCCGCGGCAGCGCCGGGCCCGGGAGACCGACGAGAACGGCCGCGGGCTGTTCCTGGTCAACCGGCTGGCCCGGCGGTGGGGTGCCACCCGGCTCAGCAGCGGCAAGGTGGTCTGGTTCGAGCTGCCGCTGCCCCCGCGCCGCGGCTGACCGGCCGCGCGCGAGGTTCGCGGCAGGACGCCCCGCACGGGACGACATGACGGAGGGGGGGGCCCCCCCGCAGGTGGGTGGGCCCCCCCTCGGAATATCACACCTCTGTAA
>NZ_JBEOSD010000240.1:0-8084 GCF_040302735.1 Streptomyces sp. NPDC097619
CCCTGTGGGAGAGTAGGACGCCGCCGAACAATCATTGTGGGGGAGCCCCGCACCTTATGGTGCGGGGCTTTTCTGCGTTTACGGGTCTTTTCGGTCCTGGAGTGGGTGAGGCGACGGTGACGACGGTTACGTTTTCGGGCGTTTTGCAACCCGGCGGTGTCAGGGCGCATCAGGTAGGGCGGGGAGCCCAGCCGATCTGTCCCGTGGGGGCAGGCACGACCGTTCGGAGCGAGATTCGTGGACCAGTACCCGCAGCAGCCGCGGCCTGACGATCAGCCGCCTTACCCGACCTACCCCCACCCCGGGCAGGAACAGGGGCAGGCGGAGGGCCAGGGCGGGCCGCAGCAGGGCGCTTACCAGGCTCCGGCATGGCCGTACGGGCAGCAGGGGCAGCCCGGGGCGTACGGGCAGCAGCAGGGGGCGCCGTACGGGCGGCCCGGCCCTGAGAACCCCTACGGGCAGCCCGCGCACGGCGGACAGCCGCAGCAGCCCTACGGGTACCAGCAGCAGCCGCCCCACGGGCAGGCCCAGGGACAGCCGCCCCAGGCGCAGCCGGTCCACGGGCAGGAGCAGTCGCCGTGGGGGCCGTCGACGTACGGTCGGACGCCTTACGGGCAGCAGCCGCAGGGCCAGGGCCCGGCGCAGCCTCACCTCAAGGAGGGCTATGGCCGGCAGCAGGCGGGGTTCGTGCGGTCGCCCGAGGCGCCGCACGAGAGTGCCGTTCGGCCCCTCGGGCACGGTGGCGAGGGCGACGGGGCCGGGAGCGACGGGGCCGGGACGACCGGTGGGAAGAAGCGGCGGTCGCGGCGGGGGATCTGGATCGCGGCGGTGACCGCGCTGGCCGTGCTGGGCGGGACCGCCGTCGCCGGCCGGCAGCTCGACTGGTTCAACGACAACGGGGAGCCCGTCAGCTTCGGCGTGCGGACCCCGGGAGACGGGGCCGGGGGCGAGGACTCCGGCGGCGGTGCGGAGAAGGGCGGGAAGGAGAGCGGGGACGCGGCCGGGAACGGGGTGTCCATGCCCACCGGGCCGGTGTCCGAGTTCAAGCGGACCAGCCGCCTCGACGACGGCACCTCCATCGTGAAGACCCGCCTCACCGGAAAGAAGTCCGGGTTCACCGGGGACGTGTGGGTGTGGGTGCCCAAGGAGTACGAGGACCCCCGGTACGCCAAGAGCGCCTTCCCGGTGCTCATATCCCTGCCCGGCGGCAACGGCTTCCCGACCAACTACTGGGCCGACCGCAGTCTCGGGCTCCAGAAGGCCGTCACCAAGGGCGTGAAGGAGGGCACCAGCCTGCCCTTCATCCTGATCATGCCGGTGCTCAACCCGGACGAGAAGAACTACTACGACGGCTCGGACATCCCCGGTCAGCCCAAGATGGGCACCTGGATGGCCGAGGACGTCCCCGATTTCACCAAAGCCAACTTCCGGACCTTCACCTCCCGGGACGGCTGGGCCTTCATGGGGAACTCCTCCGGTGCCTTCGTCGGTCTGAAGATGGTCATGCAGCACCCCGACCGCTTCAAGGCGGTCATCGCCAGCGGTGGGGAGACCGCGCCGGACTCACCGCTGTGGCGCGGGGACCGCAAGCTGATGGACGCCAACGACCCCGGCAAGCTCGCGCAGAAGCTGAGCGGCGGCAGCGGGCCCGAGGTCTACGTGAACTTCCAGATCGGCACCAAGGAAGGCGCCCAGGACCTGGCGCGCCTGCGGAAGTTCGAGAAGGACCACGGCAAGGGGCCCGTGAAGATCACCACCCGGGTGATCCAGGGCGGTGACCACAACGGCTGGGACTACGTCCGGGGCATGGAAGAGGGCTCCCTGGAGTGGATCAGCAAGGTGATGGCCAAGCCGGTGCCGTCCTCCTGACCCCGGACCGGGGGCGAGCCGGGCGATTGGCGCCCTTCGCCCCCGATGACGGAGTCTTGTACGCAACCCCTGGCGTCTTTCGCCCCTCTTGTACGGGGGGAGGGGCACCCGTCGGCCTGTCGAGAGAGCAGTGCCGCGCTGAGTAAGGAACGGTCGGTCATTTCCGTGGAGCACACTCCCCAGCAGGGCCGCAAGCGGTCGAAGCGCCGCCTCGCGGCCGTCTCCGGGGCCCTGGCGTTGACGCTGGTCGCGGGCGGCGGTTTCGCCGTCTGGAAGTTCGACCTGCTCTCCGACAACGGCGAGCCGATCTCCTTCGGGCGGGGGCACGCCAAGGAGGCCCCGGTCACGGCGGTCCGGCCGGGGGTGCGGATGCCCACCGGGCCCGCGGCCTCGTTCGTGCGGAGCAGCCGGCTTCCCGACGGCACCGAGATCGGGAAGACCACGCTGGTCGGCGCGAAGTCCGGGTTCACCGGGGACGTGTGGGTGTGGGTGCCCAAGGAGTACGAGGACCCCCGGTACGCCAGGAGCGCCTTCCCCGTGCTGATCTCGCTGCCGGGCGGTCGCGGGTACCCGAAGAACTACTGGATGGGCACCGGGCTGGGGCTCCAGAAGGCCGTGTCGGACGGGGTGGCGGCGGGCACCAGCCTGCCCTTCATCCTCGTGATGCCGGTCCTGAACCCCGACAAGAAGTTCTACTACGACGGCTCGGACATCCCCGGTCAGCCCAAGATGGGCACCTGGATGGCCGAGGACGTGCCGGATTTCGTGAAGGCGAACTTCCGGACCTTCACCTCCCGGGACGGCTGGGCCTTCATGGGGTCCTCCTCGGGCGGGTTCGTGGCCCTCAAGCAGGTCATGAAGTACCCCGGTCGGTTCAAGGCGGTCATCGCCTCCGGGCCCGAGACGGCGCCCGATTCCCCGCTGTGGAAGGGCCACCGCGCCGAGATGGAGGCGAACGATCCGGAGCGACTCGCGGAGTCCCTGATCCGGGACAAGGGGCCCGACGTGTACGTGGCCTTCCAGATCGGCA
Source organism: Streptomyces sp. NPDC097619 (assembly GCF_040302735.1). Taxonomy (NCBI): domain Bacteria; kingdom Bacillati; phylum Actinomycetota; class Actinomycetes; order Kitasatosporales; family Streptomycetaceae; genus Streptomyces; species Streptomyces sp. NPDC097619. The sequence continues at coordinate 2,900 of NZ_JBEOSD010000240.1, forward strand.
CCAAGGAGACCGGGCGGGAGAAGCTGGAGCGCTTCATGCGGTTGTACGGGAACGGTCCCGTGCACACCCGGCTCCAGGTGATCGAGGATGGGGAGCACAACGGCAAGTCGTACGTGCGCGGCATGAGGGAGGGATCCTTGGAGTGGATCAGCGAGGTGCTGCTCGCCCCGACCCCCGACCCGGTGCCGGAGCACTCCCGGGACTCCGCCCCCGACGTGTGACGGGTCGCCCGTGAACGTTCCCCTCAAGGCCGTGCTGACGGCGGTGGCCGCCGTGGTCGCCGTCCTCGCCGTGCTGTCGCTGGACACCTTCGGCGGTGGTCCCGCGCGGCCGCCGCGGGCCTTTCCCGCCGTGGGGGTGCTCATGGCGGACGGGGAGCACTGGTGCACGGCCAGTGTGGTCGACAGCCCGAAGGGCAACGTGGTGGCGACGGCGGCGCACTGCGTGTCCCCGGCCGGGGAGGACGGGGAGCCGGGCGAGGTCGCTCACGACGGGCTGGCCATCGGGAAGCTGTCCTTCGCCCCCGGGTTCACGGGGGAGGGGGCCGGGGAGCGGCCGCTGGGGGTGTGGAAGGTGTCCTCGGTGCACGTGGACGACCGGTGGCGGTTGTACGGGGAGGACACCGCGGACTACGCCTTCCTCACCGTGGAACCGGACGCCTCGGGGCGCACCGTGCAGCAGGTGGTGGGGGCGGGGGAGGCCCCGGAGCCGGACTGGGACTCGGCGGAGGACCGGGAGGTGACCGTGGTGGGCTATCCCGAGGAGGAGCACAACCCGGAGAACCGGCCGGTGTCCTGCACCACGCGGAGCAGTGCGGACGAGGACGAGGAGGGCATGCTCTACATCAACTGCCCCGGGTTCTGGACGGGGACCAGCGGGAGCCCGTGGATGGCGGACCGGGGTGGGAAGGGTCGGCCGGGGCGGCTGATCGCGGTGCTCAGCGGAGGCGACACCGACGCCGATTCGACGGCGGCCCCGCTGGACGAGGGGGCGCGGGCGCTGTACGAGGCGGCGGCCCGGGGCTGATCCGCCGTGGGGCGGGTGCCCGGCCGCCCGTGTCGTGCCGGGGCCGGGTTCCGCGGCCGGTGCCGCCACCGGCTGCGTGGTCCGCGTGGTTTCCGGGGGTGGTCCCCGTGGTCTCGGTGGCGGGTCAGCCGCCGCGTTCGGTGCTGACGATGACGCAGACCCCGGCCACCACCACCGCGCCGCCCGCGAGGATCGGCCAGGTCAGGGCCTCGTCGAGGATGAGCGCGCCGAGCAGGACCGCGACGACCGGATTGACGTAGGCGTACGTGGAGACCAGGGACAGCGGCGCCGACTGCAGGAGCCAGGCGTAGGCGGTGAAGGCGACCAGGGAGCCGAAGAGGACCAGGTAGCCGAGGGCCACCCAGGAGCGGGTGGAGACGGTGGCCGGGTCGAAGCCGTGCTGTTCGCCGCGGAGGAGGGCCACCACCAGGCCGGCCGTGCCGCCCGCGAGCATCTCGTAGGCGCTGGCGGTGAAGGGGTTCGCGGGCATCGGGAGCCGCGAGGAGGTGAAGGAGCCCAGGGACCACAGCAGGGCCGCGGTGAGGACGAGCAGGACGCCGGAGAGCCGGACCTGTCCGGTGACGCCGGGGAGGGTGAGGACCGCGAGGCCGATCATGCCCAGGAGCACGCCGCCGAGGGTGCGCGTCGGGGGGCGGTCGCCGGCCGTGGTGCGCAGCAGCACCACCCACATCGGTACGGCGGCGACGAGCAGGGCGGCCAGGCCGGAGGGCACGTACTGCTCGGCGACGACGACCAGGCCGTTGCCGCCGAGGATGAGCAGCAGTCCCACGAGGAGGGCCGAGCCGAGCTGTGCGCGGGTCACGCGGAGGGCGGCGGGGCCCTGGCGCCAGGCGACGAGGGCGGCCAGCAGCAGGCCCGCGGTGATGAAGCGGGCGCCGGCGGAGAGGAACGGCGGCAGGGTCTCGACGACCACGCGGATGCCGAGGTAGGTGGAGCCCCAGATCACGTAGACGATGGCGAGGGCCGCCCAGACCGCTCCGGTGATCCGGCGGGCGGGAGCGCCGGCGGTCGGTGCGGCGACGGGGGCGAGGGGTATCGCGGGGGCCGGCACGGAGGCGTCGGAGGGGCCCGGATCGGCGGGCTTCGATGGGTGCATGATGCATCATCCCAGGATTCCGGGGCTCCGGGAGGGCCGGTGGGATCCGGCCACCGGGTGGGGCCGGCGGCCGGTGGGGCGGGGGGCCCGGACCGGCCCGTCCGGGGTGCCGGGGGCCGGGTCCGGGCGGCGCGGTCAGCGGGGGAAGAGGGCGTTGAGTTCGCCGTAGGGGAGGGCGCCCTCGACGGCTCCGTAGGTGCCCGCGGCGAGGAGTTCGCGGGTGGCGCGGGCGGCCACGGCGTAGGCGGCCTCGGCCACCGAGGAGCCGAGGCTGACCCGGGCCACACCGAGGGCGGCCAGCTCGGGGAGGGTGGGCGAGCCGGGGCCGACGAGGAGGTTCAGGGGGGCGTCGATGCCCTCGGCGAGGGCGGCGACGGTCGGCCGGTCGGCGACCCCGGGGACGAAGACGCCGGTGGCGCCCGCGTCCAGGTAGCGGGCGGCCCGGTCGAGGGTGTCGGCCAGGCGGGCGGGGCCGGGCTCGCCGAGTCCGGCCAGGTAGGTGTCGGTGCGGGCGTTGATGTAGAGCGGGATGCCGGCGGCGTCGGCGGCGGCCCGGGCGGCGGCGATCCTGGTCGCGACCTCGGCGGGGTCGCGGCGGCGGTCCTCGATGTTGATGCCGACCGCGCCCGCGGCGAGGATCCGGGCCACGGTCTCGCCGACCTCGGCGGCGTCGCGGCCGTGGCCGCCCTCGATGTCGGCGGTGACGGGCACGGAGACGGCGGCCACGATCCGTGCGACCCGCTCCACGGCGAGGTCCCGACCGATGGCGTCGCCGTCCGCGGCGCCTGCGCTCCAGGCGACCCCGGCGCTGGTGGTGGCGACGGCGGGGGCACCCGCGGCCTCGGTGACGCGGGCGCTGGCCACGTCCCAGGCGTTGGCGAGGGCCAGGGGGGTGCCGGGCACGTGCAAGGCGCGGAAGGCGAGGGCGAGTTCGGCGGGGGCGGGGCGGGGGGCGGAGATCGTGGTCATGGGGGCAGTCCATCATCCGGCGGGGGGATTCCGCTGGCGGATTTCCGACATGATCCACGGGGATGCGGTGCGGTGGCGGGCGTCGGGCCGCGGGGCCGGTCGCGGGCGGGGGTGTGTCCGGCGGGCGGTGGCGGCGTGTCGGCCATGTGTCATGTACCGGTGTCATGGGCGCCTTCGTGGCGGGCGTGTGGCGTGGCTGTGAAGCGTTTTCCGTCCTCTTGTGGGATCTCGCCGGCTTGGGTCAACCTGAGCCCGGCAGGCGGGAGTTGACGGTGAATCCCGCCGGGTTCGTTGTCATGTGCACGCCTGCCTCACCCCCCGCAGCGCACCACCAATGAGGAGGACCCCTCAGATGTCCGTGATGCGTCCATCACGCCGCAAGATCGCCGGCGTCAGTGCCACCGCCGTGGTAGCCCTTGTGCTCGGCACGGCCGCCGCCCTCCCGGCGCAGGCCGCCCCCGCCGAAGGCTTCATCGAGAACGCCGGGGCCCCCGGCGCGATCGCCGGCAGCTACATCGTGACCCTCGACGGCGCCAAGGCCGACTCGGCCGCCGGACGGTCGCTCGCCGCGAAGTACGGGGCCGAGGTCAACCGGACGTACAAGAAGGCGCTCAACGGCTACGAGATCAAGCTCTCGGAAGCCCAGGCCAAGCGCTTCGCGGCCGACCCGGCCGTCAAGTCCGTGGTCCAGAACCGCGTGTTCACCATCGACGCCACCCAGCCCAACCCGCCGTCCTGGGGTCTGGACCGCATCGACCAGAAGGCGCTCCCCCTCAACCAGAGCTACACCTACCCGGACAAGGCCGGTGAGGGCGTCACCGCCTACATCATCGACACCGGCGTCCGGATCAGCCACAGCGACTTCGGCGGCCGGGCCTTCAACGGCTACGACGCCATCGACAACGACAACGTCGCCCAGGACGGCCACGGCCACGGCACGCACGTCGCCGGGACCGTCGGCGGCGGCGCCTACGGCGTGGCCAAGAAGGTCAAGATCGTCGGCGTCCGCGTGCTCAACAACCAGGGCTCCGGCACCACCGCCCAGGTGGTCGCGGGCATCGACTGGGTGACGCAGAACGCCGTCAAGCCGGCCGTGGCCAACATGTCCCTCGGCGGCGGCGCCGACTCGGCGCTGGACACCGCCGTCCGCAACTCCATCGCGGCGGGCATCACCTACGCGGTGGCGGCGGGCAACGAGTCCACGGACGCCGGCACCAAGTCCCCGGCCCGCGTCGGCGAGGCCATCACGGTGGGTGCGACCACCAACACCGACGCCAAGGCGAGCTACTCCAACTACGGCAGCATCCTGGACATCTTCGCCCCCGGTTCCTCGATCACCTCCGCGTGGAACACCAGCGACTCGGCGACGAACAGCATCTCCGGGACCTCGATGGCCTCCCCGCACGTGGCGGGCGCGGCGGCCGTCTACCTCTCGCAGAACCCGGCCAGTACCCCGGCCCAGGTCTCCAGCGCGCTGGTGGCGGCGGCCACCCCGAACGTGGTGACCGGCCCCGGCACCGGCTCCCCGAACCGCCTGCTCTTCGTCGGCGGCGGCACCACCGTCCCGCCCGGCCCGCGCTTCGAGAACGCCGCGGACTACGCGATCAACGACAACGCCACCGTGGAGTCCCCGGTCACCGTCAGCGGGGTCCCGGGCAACGCCCCGGCCGCGCTGACCGTCGCGGTGGACATCAAGCACACCTACATCGGTGACCTGGTCGTGGACCTCATCGCCCCCGACGGCTCGGTGTACAACCTGCACAACCGCACCGGCGGCAGCGCGGACAACATCATCCGCACCTACTCGGTCAACGCCTCCTCCGAGGTCGCGAACGGGACCTGGAAGCTCCGGGTGCGCGACGCGGCCAGCGCCGACGTCGGCAAGATCGACTCCTGGGCCCTGCAGTTCTGACCGGGACCGGGGCCCTGACGGGCTCCGAGGGATTCCGAGGGTTCCTGAAGGTTCCTGAAGGTTCCTGAGGGGGCTGCGAAGGAGTTCCCACTCGTTCCCCGGGCGGGGGCACCCGTGGTTCTTCGCGGTGATGCTGCTCCTGCTCTCCGCCCTGCTCTTCA
>NZ_JBEOSD010000241.1:0-8014 GCF_040302735.1 Streptomyces sp. NPDC097619
CTCCGTCCGGCCGCGGGCGCGTCGGCGCGTCCGGGGTCAGCGCATCCGGGCGGCGGCGTCCCGCACGGCCTCGCGGATGCGGAAGTAGGTGCCGCAGCGGCAGATGTTGGCGATGGCGTCGAGATCGTCCTCGGTGGGCTCGGTGGTCCGCCGGAGGAGGTCGACCACGGCCATGATCTGGCCGGGCTGGCAGTAGCCGCACTGGGCGACGTCCTGCGCCAGCCACGCCTCCTGCACCGGGTGCAGCCGGTCGCCGTCGGCGAGGCCCTCGATGGTGGTGACCTCGCGGCCCGCGACCTCGGCCACGGGCACCACGCCGGGCCGGACGGCAGCCCCGTCGAGGTGGCTCGTGCACGCCTTGCAGACGTCGATGCCGCAGCCGTACTTGGGGCCGCGGATGCCGAGGAGGTCCCGGAGCACCCAGAGCAGGGGGAGGTCGTCGGGGGCCTCGACTGTGACGGCGCGCCCGTTGACGGTGAAGGTGTGCGAGGGCACGGCAGGACTCCTGGCTAGCGGGGGAAGGGGGTGAAGTCGACGTCGAAGTCGAGGGGGAAGCTGCGGGGCCGGCGGCCGGTGGCACGGGCCCAGGCGTTGGCGACGGCTCCCACGGCGGCCGGTACGCCGAGTTCGCCGGCGCCGCCGGGTTCGCCGGTGGCGGGCAGCACCACGATCCGCACGTCCCGGGGGGGTGTCCCGCTGCCGGGCGTAGTGGAACTGGCTGTAGCTGCCCTCCAGGGGCAGACCGCGCTCCAGGTGGAGTCCGGCGCGGAGGGTGGTGGAGATCGCGTCGGTGAGGCCCCCGAGGAGCTGGGCCTCCAGGCCGCGCGGGTTCACGGGCCGGCCCACGTCGGCCACGATCACGGCCCGGGTGACGCGGACGTGCTCCGGATCGCGGGTGTCGATCTCCACCAGGCAGGCGGTGCGGGAGCCGTACTCCTCGTGGAAGCCGATGCCCTGGGCGCAGCCGGGCGGGAGGGTCCGTCCCCAGTCGCCTTCGGCGGCGGCCCGGTCGAGGACGGCCCGTTGGGCGGCGTGCCGAAGGCGGGAGCGGCGGAAGGCCACCGGGTCCTCGCCGAGGGTGCGGGCCAGCTCGTCCATGACGATCTCCTCGGCGCCGCGGGTGTTGGCCGAGTACACCGAGCGCCAGGAGCCGGTGGGGATGCCGGTGGGCACCTCGGTGAGGGTCCGGGTGGTGAGGCCCAGGTGGTACGGGGAGGCCACGGTGGTGTGGAAGAGGGTCTGGGCGAGGGTGGCGTTGCCGAGTCCGCCCGGCAGGCTCGCGGCGGTGGCGGTGATGATCTCGCCGAGTCCGTGCCGGAAGTCGGTCTCGACGGCGGCCACCCGGTGCTCGCAGCCGAGGACCTCGCCGAGGGCGTGCGTGACCCGGATCCGGTGGTGGGTGGCGGGCCGCATCCGGCCGTGCCGCATGTCGTCGACGCGGGTCCACATCAGGCGGACGGGTCGGCGGCAGGCCCGGGAGACCAGGGCGGCCTCCAGGGCCGCGTCGAAGAACAGCCGCCGTCCGAAGGACCCTCCGGCCTGCACCACGTGGACGGTGACACGGCCCACGGGCAGGCCGAGGGCGGCGGCGATGGTCTGCTGCGCCACGATGGGGGACTTCAGTCCGGACCAGATCTCGGCCCGGTCCTCGCGGACGTCCGCGACGGCCGAGTTGGTCTCCAGGGGCGCGTGGCTCACGAAGGCGAAGTCGAATTCCGCGTCCAGGTGCGAGACGAGCAGCGGGGGCAGGAGCGGAGGCGGGACGGCCGCCTTGAGGCGGGCCCGGACCACGTCGTCGGAGAGCGCGTCGGCGGGTCCGGGACCCCAGGTCACGCGCAGGGCGTCGCGGGCGGCGAGGGCCTGCCCGAAGGTCTCGGCGACGACGGCCACGCCGGTCGGGACCGTGACCACGTCCAGCACCCCGGGGAGGGCCTTGACCTCGGTGGCGTTGGAGACAGCGCGGACGGTGCCGCCGAGGGTGGGCGGCCGGCGCAGCACGCAGGGCACGGCCCCGGGGACGTCGAGGTCCAGGGTGTACTGCTGACGGCCCGTCACCATGGCGCGGGCGTCGATGCGGTTGGCGGGCCGTCCCACCAGGGTGTGCCGGGACTCCGGCTTGGTCCGGGCCACGGGGACGACCAGGCCGGGATCCGCCGCGGCGCCGGTGAGGGCGCCGTATCCGGCGGTGCGCCCGTCGGGGGCGCGGACCGAGCCGTCGGCGGTGGTCAGTTCGGAGACCGGGAGGGACCAGGTGCGGGCGGCGGCGGCCAACAGCCGGGCGCGGGCCGCGGCGGCGGTGTGGCGGACCGGGCCGTAGAGGGAGCGGATCGCGTTGGAGCTGCCGGTGAGCTGGTTGAAGAGGAGTTCGGGACGGGCGTCCTCCAGGCGGACGCGGACGGCCTCCGGGGGAAGGTCCAGTTCCTCGGCGACGAGCACGGCCACGGCGGTGGTGAGGCCCTGGCCCACCTCGGCCCGGGGCAGCCGGAACTCCACCGTGCCGTCGGTGAGCACCCGCAGCACGAGCAGGTGCGCGGTGGGAGCGCCCGCCAGGATGAACAGGTCGCCGAGGTCCACGAGTTCGGCGATCTCGGGAAGTCCCGGTACGGCGGCGTGCGCGGACTGCGGGGCCAGGGCCTCGGCGCCCCACCGGGTGGCCACGGCCAGGGTGGGGGCCGCGATCAGGCCGGTGAGGAAGGTGCGCCGGTCGGTGCCGGACTCGGTGCCCGACTCGGTGTCGGACTCGGTTCCCGCCATGGTCGTGCCGCTCCCCGTCCCGCGTACCGTCCGGGCCGGTCCCCGGGCTGTTACCGGCACGTACAGTAGCGAGCCGCCGCACGGTGCGGAAGCGTTCGGTTCAAGCCATCCGGAGCGGGTCGGCGCAGGTCGAACGGCCGCCGGGCGTCCGGGGACCGCGTGTCCGAGACGCGCCGGGCCGCGGGATCCACTCCACGGGGGTGTCCCGTCGCACACAGATCCGCACCCTCCGGGCGCGGTGCGGCACGACTCGCACGAACCGGTCGCCCAGGGCGCGGGAGGGCCACGATTCCGGCCGCCGGACGATGACCGGACGGTGGACCGTTCCGCGCGCACGCGCGGTGCCCGAGGGGCCGGCGGGGTCGGCCGGGGGGCTTTCACGGGCGGCGCGGACGTCGGTTCGGGGGCACCGGTGTCCCCGCCCGCGCCTCGACGGCCCCACGCCTGACCGAAAACGTTCGCACGGACGGAACCGTCCGGCAGGCCCCGGGCATATGCCTTCAGCAAGAACAGGACGGATGTCGCCGAACACCTTACGGGCCCCCACGGGCTGTGCCACAGTCGTAGCCCGGTCCTTCCCCGCAGCTCCCCTCTCGCCGGGACCGCACCGCGCCTGTATCGGAGTCCCCATGCCGCCCCACGTGTCCGCGGATCCCGCCGCCCAGCAGCCACCGTCCGGATCGGTCGAGGCACTGATCCACCGGACCCGGCGGCTGCGGACGGAGCTGGACGCCGTCCGGCGGGACAACCTCGCGGACACCCGGGACGACCACGACCCCCACGGCCGCTGGCAGCGCACCCTGTACGACCTCGCCGCCGACCAACTCGACGAACTGGGCCGGCACTTGGGGAGGATCAGGGAAGGCGGACCCGACACGGCACCGGACGGCGGCGACCCGACGCGCCCCCGGGGCGAGGACCACGACGTGACGGACACCGCCGGAGCCCCCGCGGCCACGGACGGCGCCACGCGCGCGGGCACCGCGGAATGGGACCTGCTCACCGACGAGGTCCACTGGTCCGAGGAGCTGTACGCGATCTTCGGCCGCTCCCCCTCGGTCGGCCCGCTCCCGCTCGACGAACTCGGCTCCGTCCTCCTCGAAGACGATCAGCCGGTGCTGACGGCGATGATGACCGACTGCCTGATCGACGGCAAGCCCATCGACGGCGAATTCCGCATCCGCCGACCCGACGGCGCCGTCCGCACCGTGCACCTGCGCGGGGAACCCCTGCTCGACCCCGACGGCTGCACCGCCTCCATGTGGGCCGTGGTCCGCGACACCAGCGAACTGCGCCGCAGCCGCGAGGCCGTCCGCGCCAGCGGGGAGCACCTCCTCCGCCGTCGCCGGGCCGACCGCACCGCCCACCGGGTCGCCGCGGAGCTCCGCGAAACCGTACGACCGGCCTGGCACGGCCCGCTCCGCCTCTCCGACACCGGCAGCGCCACCGGAACCCTCGACGTGGCCGCACACCGCCTCCCCACCGCCCCCGGCGTCCCGGACGGCGGGGACTGGTACGACGCCCTCGCCCTGCCCGACGGCGGATCCCTGCTGACCGTGGGCGAACTGACCGGACAGGGCGTGACCGCCGCCTCGGGCACCGCCATGGTCCTCGGCGCCCTCCGCGGCATGGCCCTCGCGGGCATCACCCCCGGCCCCCTCCTCGGCTGGCTCGACCACCTCCTCGCGGACTCCGCCGGACCCGCCCTCGGCAGCGCCCTCTGCTGCCGGTACGCCCCCGCCACCGGCACCCTGCTCTGGGCACGGGCCGGACACCCCGCCCCCGTGCTCTACCGCGACGGCGGGGCGAGACTCCTCGAAGCCCCCGCGGGCGCGCTGCCGGGTGTCCCCGGGGACGCGGTGTACGAGCAGGCGGAGGCCCGACTCCGCCCCGGCGACCTGCTCGTCCTCCACACCGACGGACTGGCCCCCCGGCGGAGCCCGGCCGACACCACCGGACGGCTCCTGGCCCTGGCACCCCGACTCACCGGGACGCTCAGCGCGCGCGAAGCCCTCCGCACCCTCGTCACCGAGTTCGACGGCGCACCCCGTGAGGACGACGCCTGTCTCCTCGTCGCCCGCGTGGACGGCTGAACCGCACCCCCACGCCGCACCCCCACGCCGAAGGCACCCGGCGGGCACCACGAACCGCCCACCGGACCCGCCAGGGCACCCGGAGGATGCGGACCCGTGCCCGTGCCTGTCCCGGCCGAACGGCCGGTCCTCAGATCTCCGTGGAACGGGGCCGCCGCGGTGCCGGCGGGCTCTTGGGCAGGGCCAGCTTGATCTCCTCGCGCAGGTCCTCGATCTTGGCGTAACCGGCGTACTGGCCGGTCAGCCGGTACATCTCGCGCAGGCGGTCCCAGGTCCGGTGCGAGGAGGTCTCGCCGATGGACATCAGGGCCAACCGCGCGTACCGGTCGGCCTGTTCGGGATCGTCCGCGATGAAGCAGGCCGAGGCCATCGAGATGTAGTCGAAGATCTGTGACCGCTGGTGGCCGGCGGCCCGGAGCCGCAGTGCCTCCCGGGCGTGCCGCTGGGCGATCAGGGCGGCCGAGGGGTCGTGGTCGGCGAGGGTGCGGAAGGCCAGGGCCTGCATGCCGTGCATGTCGGCCTCGTCGAAGTGCTGCATCCAGCTGGGCGGGGGCACGTCCCCCCGGTCGGAGACGAACAGGTCCTCCGCCTCCCCGAGGGTCCGGCGCATCGCCTGCCCCTTGCCCATGGCGGCCTGGGCCCACGCCTCGATGGTGTGCAGCATGGCGCGGGTCCGGGGCAGGGTCTCGTCCCCGGAGCCCGACCGGGCCAACTGCATGAGGTCCAGGGCCTCGTGGGGCTTGCCCAGGTGCACCATCTGCCGGGCCGCCCGGGAGAGCGCCTCGCCGGCCCGCGGCCGGTCCCCGCCCTCGCGGGCCGCGTGCGCGGCGATCACGAAGTACTTCTGGGCGGTCGGCTCCAGCCCCACGTCGTGGGACATCCAACCCGCCAGGACCGCCAGGTTGGCCGCCACCCCCCACAGCCTGCGGTGCAGGTGATCGGGGTGGTGGTAGGCGAGCATGCCGCCCACCTCGTTCAACTGGCCCACCACGGCCTTGCGCTGGAGCCCACCGCCACGGGCGGCGTCCCAGGCGCGGAAGACCTCGACGGAGTGCTCCAGGGCGTCGATCTCCTCGGAGCCCATCGGGGCCGCTTCGTAGCGGTCGAAACCGGCGTTGTCGGCGTACAGGGGGTCGTCGTAGCGGGGTACGTCCCGGGAGAGGGCCGGGTCGGTGTGCAGCCAGTCGTGCATCGCACCGCTGAGCACCGATCCGGCGGTGAGCGCGGCTCCCGCGCCCATCAGTCCGCGTCGGTTGAGCATGAGGTCCATTCCCGTGAATTCGGTGAGGACCGCCGCCGTGCGCTCCGGCGCCCACGGCAGGCCGTCGGGGTTGTCCTTCACCCCCGGGGCCTGCCGTCCACTGGCGCGCCGTTGACGTACGAACCCGAGGTCCTCGATGGTCACGACACGGCCGAGTCGCTCGGTGAACAGGGCGGCCAGCACCGTCGGCACCGGTTCGCGCGGGGTCTCCCCCATGTCGATCCAGCGACGCACCCGCGAGGTGTCGGTCGCCAGCTGGTGGTGGCCCATGGCCGCCGCCTGCCGGTTGACCAGCCTGGCGAGTTCGCCCTTCGACCAGCCGGCCAGGCCGAACAGGTCGCTCAGGCGGGTGTTGGGTCCTCTGCTCACGTCAAGCCCCCAGGTTCTCGGCTGTGTTGACAGTAACCCCCCGGCAGATGCGAGTGGACTATTCGCCAGGGTTCGCCAGGGTCCGCCAGATGGTGTGCCACCCACGCGGGGGTGTCAGGTAGAGATGCGCCTCCCCGCCCCGGTCACCACGAAGGGAAAGGGCAGGAGCGGCACGGCCGCGGTACGGCACTCCCCAGGGTGTCCCGCACGCGGCCGGACCGCTCCACCGCGCCACGGACCACTCGAAAGGTTCCGGGCCGGGAAGGCGTACGCAACTCGTCGGCCACGAAGGGATCAGCATCCGCCATGTACGCAGCATCGTCCTCCGTGTCCGCCCCCGTACGCCCGTACCGCACCTTCCAGGCGGGTGGCGGCCCCTACCTCGACCCGGCCCGCGGGACCGGCGGTCCGGCCGCCGCCCCGGCGCGGCTGCGGCGGGTCCCCGGGGCCACCGACCGCCCGCTCAGCGGCAGACTCGACCTGTCCGGCCCGCAAGGGGCCCAACTCCGCACGGCGCTCGCCTCCGTGCACCGGATCTGTCCCGAGTTCGCCCCCGTCCAGGTGCTGCGGCGCAGCGGTCGGTCGGTCCTCCTGGTGGGCACCACCGGACGGACCACCGCCGTCGCGAAGGTTTTACTGGACCACTCGCCGGCGTGGGCCGAACGGTACCGGCACGAAATAGCTGCGTACCGGGCGTTCGTCCGGCACCGGCCCCCGGTCCGCGTACCCCGGCTGATCGCCGCGGACCCGGAGAACTGCACGCTCGTCGTGGAGCGGATGCCCGGCCGGGTCGCGGCCCTGCAGCGGCACCCGGTGGAGGCCCCGCCCCGCGCCGACATCCGGACCGCGCTCGGCGCCCTGTACCGGGTCAACCAGTGGCGGCCCCCCACCGAGCTGTTCGGTCGCCCGCTGGACTACGCCTCGCGGATCTCGCGGTACCACGAGCTCGGCCTGCTCACCGACCGGGACCTGGGCGACCTCCAGAAGCTGCTCCACGGGGTGGCGCTGGCCGGAGCCCGCAACCCCGGCTCCCAGTGGCAGTTCAACCACGGTGACGCCCTGCTGTCGAACCTGCTCCTGTCTCCCGCCGGACCGGTGCTGCTCGACTGGGAGCACGCGGGCTGGTACCTGCCCGGGTACGACCTCGCCACCCTCTGGACGGTGCTCGGGGACGCCCCCGCGGCCCGCCGCCAGATCAGCCAGCACGCCCAGGCCGCGGGCCCCGTGGCCCGGGACGCCTTCCTCCTCAACCTGATGCTGGTCCTCACCCGGGAGATCCGCACCTACGAGATGGCCGTCCAGCGGGCCGTGGCCTCCGCCCCGCCCGTGCTCCCCGGCGCGGCGGGCATCAGCCCGGCCGTGGCCTCCGGGGAGGAGCAGCGGCTCCTCCTGCGGCGTCTGCACGACGACTGCGGAATGGCCCGCCGGGCCGTGCGGGCGGCCGTGGGCACCCGCTGAGGACCGGTCCGCCGGGTCGGGAAGCAAGGCCGAAGGAACACCACCGGAGTCCCGGGGTGCGCGACGTGGTCGCGCGCAC
>NZ_JBEOSD010000242.1:0-7881 GCF_040302735.1 Streptomyces sp. NPDC097619
CGGTCCATCTCACGGAACGGGTCAGTGCGCATCAACATCTGGACAACACCTCCGGTCGGCTCAGGCAGTGGACTGCCAATGCGCTTCAACGTGCCCCCGTTCTACCATGTCATCGAAACGATGACAAGCGAGATGTCATCCACTCGACGACGGAGTGGTGGGTCATGATCGGGGGGTTCGCTGACGTCCTCAGCGGGCCCCTCAGTGGGACCGCCCGGCTCCGCGCGCGATGCGACTGCGCCCCTTCTGTCGAACGATGACCGGATGGATGGCGCCAACGCCGTTCGGTGTGACGACGGCGCGGTCTCGCTTCCGAGGACCGCGCCGTGTGATCGCCTCCTGGGCCGCCCGTGCCGGCCGGGTCAGCCCTGCTTGATCGCGGAGATGTCGAACTCCAGAACGACCTTATCGCCGACCAAGACGCCCCCGCCTTCCAGAGCCGCGTTCCAAGTGACGCCGAACTCCTTGCGGGAGATCGTCACCGACCCTTCCAGGCCGACCCGCAGGTTGCCGTAGGGGTCGACGGCGTTGCCGGTGTACTCGAAATCGATGCTGACCGGCTTGGTCGTGTCCTTGATGGTCAGGTCGCCGGTGACGCGGTATTCGGTGTCGGATTTCGCCTCGACGGAGGTGGTGCGGAAGGTGATGTCGGGAAAGTTCGGAGCGTCCAGGAAGTCGTTGGTGCGCAGGTGCTGGTCGCGCTGCTCCACACCGGTGTCGATGCTCTCGGTCTTGATGACCACGCGGCCGGTGGACTTGGACGGGTCGACGCCGTCCAGATGTGCGGTGCCCTCGAACTGGTGGAAGGCGCCGCGGACCTTGGTGACCATGGCGTGGCGCGCGACGAATCCGATGCGGGTGTGGGTCGGGTCGAGGACGTAGTCCCCTGTGAGCTCGGGAATCGAGACGGTCATGGGTAATTGCCTCCGTGGGGTCACGATCCCGACGATGGGCCGTCCGAACCGTTCCCACACACGCTAAGGGGCCCACGGCCCCCAACCCGGCCGAACGCGCGAGGCCGCTGGGGAGTGCACCCTGACCGGTGACACCGGGGCACCGCCTTGCCGTCCTCACTCGCGGCAGCTTTCAGGGCGTGGGTCCCTCCCCCGCGGCCACCGGCACCCGCAGCGCTGTGTCCTCTCCTACCCTGCCTTCCGGGCTCCTTCTGGGATGGATCCGCGGCGCCATTCGGTGTTGGTGTGGGCGGTCCATCGTCGGACCGCGCGGCGTAGGACCCGGGCACCGGTGCAACCGGCCCGGTCCGCGACGGCGCCGAGGGGTAGGTCGGTGGTGCGCAGCATGTGGAGCCCGCGGGTGCGGCGGGCGGCTTTGAGTTCGGCGCTGCAGGTGGTGCCGTGGGTCTCCAACCGTCGTCGGAGGGTCCGGGTGCTCATTGCGAGGCGTCGGGCGATCGTGCGCAGGTCGGGGAGGTCCGGGCCGTTCGACCCCGGCATGAGCCGGAACTCGTCGAGCCCTCGACGGGGGTCTTCCAGGAGATCGACGAGAACGACAAGGAGCACTTCACCGGGACTGACTGCCCGCAGTCGGCAGACCGCTGCCGAAGTGGTGAGGCCACGGCCCAACAACCGTGCTCGCCCAAGGTCGAAACCCCGGCGAAGAGGGACTACATCTTCCTGAGCTACTACTGGTTCACTACGGTCCGAGGCGACGCCGCGGCCTGCACCACCGGAATGTACCGACCACCACATGCTGCGCGGCGCGGCCGCCTGGGAACACTGAGCGGCAGGCGGGCGGTGTTTTCTCGAGCCGTCAGACGCCACAGGAGATCACCGCCCGTCCCACCATGCCGACAGAACGGCAGCGCACCGTAGACCTTCAAACGACTGACCAAGCAGAGACCAGGCCGCCGGGGTCACCCGCCGTGCGTACGTTCCCGGGGCTGGTTCTGTGCTCCCGTGGGACGTGGCGGGAGCGACAGGGCTTGACAGGAGCCGAACAGGAGTCGCTCTTCCCCCGTGCCCGGCACTGACCTCGCGGCCCCGGGGACCTGCCCGCGCGGCCTTCCATGTCCCCGTCGTCGGCGCCGCCCGGGGTCCGCTCGGGGTCGACGGGGTGCCCACGGGGACCGACCCCGGGGACCCGACGCGATCGGCCGGGGAGGGCGGATTCACGAGTGCGGCCACTGCCTGGGAACGAACTCGCGAGATGCCCGCTGACGCATCGCGGCCGGAGTGGTCGAGAGCTTCGGACGGAGATCGGGTTCAACGGAGAGCGTAAGGGTAGGCGACGGCCACCTGCTGGACCCGATGGCGAAAGGCAACCACCCATGCTGATGGCTCACCCGGCCGTGCTCCCCGGCCTCGTCGACCGCTACTGGGCACTGTCCGTCCTGGACGCCGCGGAAGGCTCTCCCGTGCGCGGGGAGATCAGGGACGTCGAGCGGGCGCTCTGCGTGGCCACCGGCACGACGGACGTGCACGCTGCCCTGATCGCCGCCCGCCACCACCTGCCTGGCACGGGTGTCCTCGACGACTCCGTACTCGTCACCGACCGATCAGTCGGCCGTCAGCCGGGCTGACCGCCCTCACGCGTCCGGAGGCGAGATGAGATGCGTGAGGTTCCCGGACGGGGCCGGCCTGCCGGCGAGTGTTCGGCGTGGACCGCCGGCGGACGGAGTCCGGCCTCCAACTGCCTGCTGCGCATGGAAGGACACTCGGGTGGACGTGAACGGGCGCCAGAGCAGTCCGTGGGGTGGCGGGAGACCAGCCCCGGGGGGCGGCAAAAGCTTTTCCGACCTGCCTCTTTGGCCCGCTCGGGCGTGCCCGGACGCGGCACCTTCCCGGGCCGGGGACGCCTATAAGGGGGCGAGAAGCGGGAAGGTTGACCGTGAACGGCCGTGCTGCGACCAAAGGAGGAGGCTATGACGGAGACGGGTCCGTTCGTCGTGTTCGCGAACTTCCTCTCGGATCTCGCTGTGGATCTCAACGAGGGGGAGATCCTGACGACGTGGGCCCAGCAAGCGCCGCGGAAGGCGTGGCTACTTCGGCCGGGGGACGTGTTGGTCACTCCCGTGCCCCTGAGCCGGCAGTTCCTGCGTTACGTGTACGGCCTCACGGGGGTGGCCCCGGAATCGGTCGCGATCATCGAGGTGCCTCCCGCCGGAGCCGTTCCGCTGGCGTGGGCGGTGCGCGCGGCAGGCCTCCTCGACCGCGTCCGGGCGCTCGCCGGTGACCGGGGTGCGGCAATGCTGCCGACGGCGTTGGACGCGTCGGCGATCGCGTTCGCCCGGGACGTCGGAATCACGGTCCACCCGTACCCGACCCTCGAGGCCGCCGAGGCCGCCCTGAAGACGACCATGCTGCTCAACACGAAGTCCGGGTTCCGCGAGGCGGCCGAGCAGCTGGGCTTGCGGCTGCCCGCAGGGCGGGTATGCCGGCGTCCGCAGGTGGACGGCATGGTGCGAGAGCTCCTGAGGGACGACGAAGGTGTCGTGGTGAAGCCCGACCGGTCGGCCGGAGGACACGGGATGCGCTTCGTCTCCCGCGACGAGCTCGGGGTCGGGGCCCTGCCCCTCGACCCGGTCGGTGGGCCCGACGGCCTGTGGGTGGTGGAGAGGTGCCTCGACGTGTCCCAGTCGGCCAGTGTCCAGCTGGAAGTCTCCGCCTCCGGTACGCGCGCGCTGTTCAGCGGTGCGATGCGCACGGTCCAGGGCTCCTTCACGGGATACGTCTCCCCGCTGTCGCCGTCCGACGCGCACGTGGCAGCCGAGCTGGAGGAATGGGGGAAGGCCCTGGGCCGTCACCTGGCCGACCACGGCTACGCCGGGCCGTTCGGGCTCGACGCGCTGGTGGACACCGAAGATGTCACGTACGCGACTGAGAGCAACATCCGTCGTACGGCCACCACCACCCCACATGCCATGGTCACCCGGCTGACCGCGGGATCGGCCAACGCGCACCCGGTGTGGTCGTTGTCGAGGGGCCGGACACGAACACTTCTGGACTTCGACGGGGCGCTGACGCGGCTACGCGATTCCCACCTGGCGTTCGACCCGGGTCGCGGCGAGGGCGTGATCCTGTACGCGGACGCGCCGCCCGACGGCCGTTCCTGGCGGTACGCGGTGACCGCCAGGAGTGCAAGGGACCTGGCGGAGCAGGAAACCGCGTTGGCGGCGGTCCTCGAATTCGAAGTCGGCTGAGCAGAAGGGCGCCGGTTCCTCCGTGCTGTGTGGATGCGGCGGCCGGCGTCGTGCCGCGGGACCTCAGGAGACGAGACGCAGGGGCCGGTCGCCGACGGCCAAACGGCGGATGTGCCTTCCAGGCGGACGCGCCGAGGCCGGTTCGAGTGATGGGGCCGACGTGCTCCGTCGAGGCGGTGATCAGCGGACAGAGCTCACGCTCGACCACACGCGAGCGCGCGGCCGCCAGGCGCCGTCGAGGTGGCTCTACCGGGACGGTCGTCTCCAGACGGAGCAGGGCTGGGGCTGGTCCCACCGCCCGGTGAACCTCGTCCGGCGGGAGGCGTGGCGGTGGGATCCTTTACGAGGATGTGCCTGAGTCCGTCATGATCGATCCGCCCGTGCACGGGTGGTGCCGCTGCAGCCTGAACCGGCGCAACGGCGGATGCAGGCCGCTGAGCGGGGCGACGGCCCCGTTCCTTCACGGCGCTCCGGGGGACTCGGGAGCGCCGCGCCGTTCCCGGTCATCGGCTGGTGGGATGCCTGAGCAAGTGGTGTGGACGAACGGAGACCCGACCGCCCTCCCCGGACGTACGCGTGCGAAGGCTTCCGACGGTGCCGCCGTGGACCGCAACGAGCCGGAAGCAGGCGCCCTGCCGGTCCTGGCCGGCCACCAGCAGGCCCCGGGCGGTACCGGGCTCCACCCCGAGGAACCCTGAGCGGGGCCCAGCGCGACCCTTTGACCGCGGAGCGACTGAGGAGCCGCACCCCGATGCGGGCCCGGATCCCGGAACGTCCGCGCCCGCCGGCAGACCTCTTCGGAACGGGACCGGTCGTCAGCCGCCCGCCCGGACCTCGCGCGGAGTACGTTGGGAGTACCGGGAGCACCTCGTACACCCGCCGCCACGCGGACGTCGTTCCCGGCGCTCACGAAGCCGGGGCGCCCCGGGCGCCCCGGAGACGGGTCCCGGGTCCCATGACCAGCAGCACCTCCACACCCGGCCGGGCGCGCCTGGCGCTCACCCCGACCCCCTCCCCTGCCGGGGTGCCGGACGGCGCCTGGTGGCCGTACTCACGTGACCTCGCCGTGGAACTGCCGCTCTTGGTGGCCGCGTTGCGGGATCGCATCGGCCGCGTGACGCGCGTCACCACGAATCCCGCCCCTTGGTCCGCAGCGCCGCACACCCTCTCCACAGGGGGAGACACCGTGCACATGGGCTGGCTCTCCGGTCAGGATGTGGACACGATGGTCCTGTTCTCCTACACCCTGGGCCGATGCGACCTGCTCGTGATTCCCCCCGGCACGGAATACGCCTCGGTGACACGGCTGATGGTGGCCGCGTCCGCGCCCGGCAACCTCCGCCCCAGCGGGGTCCTGATGTCGGACGAGGAATCCGCGCGCCGCCGACGGCGCGAGGTGAAGGCCGGCGAGGACGTCTGGGAGACGGAGGGCGGGCCCTCCCCACGCCCCCCACTGCGGCCCCGCCCCGTGAGCGGAGCACGCATGATCTACCTGCCGCGCGGCGGCCGACACCGGACCTGACCCGCTCCCCCTGGGCCAGGAACGACCACTGACCGGGGAGTCCTCGGACGGCGGGCGGGCGGCGTCCCCGCGAGTTCGGCAGGCCGAGGGGGAAAGACGGAGACGGTTGGAACCCCTGTTTGCGCCGGCTCGGGTCCGGGCCGGTCAGCTCCGGCGAGCGAGGAGCGTGGTCATGCCCGTCGGACCTTCGCGGCCCGCTCCGGGGGAGCCGCTGGAGTTCTCGCAGGACCGGACATCGAAGAAGGAGCCCACGTTTCCTCATGCCCTTTCACCGCTCCCGCCCCACCGGCCGCACCCCGGCCCCACCCCCGGACGCCGCCCGGAGGTCAGGGATGCACGACCGGATCGTGGCGTTGACCGAAGAGGCCGATGGGCAAGCCCGTACCGGTTCCTGGGCACTGGGCCCGGAGGACCGTGCGTTGGCGGCCCGAGCGGCCGCAGGGCTCGCCGACGCGGTCGGCCCCGCGGCTCGACAGGAACGCCTGCCCGTCATCGAACGGCTCGAGCACCTGCGCGAGGCCCTCGCCGTCCTGGCGGGAGCGACCGCCCGCACCCACGGACACCTGGCATGGTTCCTCGCCCGAGCCGGCACCGCCCTGACCCCGGTCCTGTACTGGCGGGCCCTGGCGGCCGAGCCCGGCCGTTCCTTCGGAACCGTCCTGCCCCGACCCGAAGAAATCGCCGACGCGGAGAACGCCCTCCGCCTCCTCGTTGGATTCCTGACCGCCACCGGCACCGGAACCTGGGCCACGGCATGATGCGCCGGGCACGCGAGCAGGCACGGTAACGGTGCGTTGCCGATCGCCGCATCCACGAAGCACCCCGTACCCGAAGCACAAGTGGAGGGGGAAACCCATTCGAGCAATTCGTCAGGATGTGGCAGGTGACCATGTCGGATCCCGGCTCCCGGCAAGCGCATGACCAGCATGACCTGACCACCGGCGCCGTGGCACGGCGGCTGGGTGTTTCCCCGACCACGGTGCGTTCGTGGGATCGCCGGTACGGGATCGGACCGGCGGTGCACTTGGGCGGGCGGCACCGGCGGTGGAGCTCCTCGGACGTGGCGGTGTTGGAGGAGATGTGCCGCTTGACCACGTCCGGGGTACCGCCAGCCGAAGCGGCGCGCTTGGCGCGCGCCCGGCGGGAAAAGGGAGTCGGGACGACGCTCCGCTCGGGCCGGGCCGGATCCGAAGCGCTTCCTCGGGAGGACCGGTCAGCACCTGGGCCTGCCGAGCCGGAGAACAAGAACCCTGGCGGAGGGCTGCCGCTGGGCCGCGAGGTGCGCCGGGAGTGCCGGGGTCTGGCCCAGGCGGCGCTGCGGCTGGACGGCCCCGCCATGGCCACTCTGCTCGACCGGGCGGTACGCGCCTACGGCGTGGTCGTAGCCTGGGAGCAGGTGATGGGCCCGGTGCTGCAGGCCGCGGGGAGCAAGTGGGAGTCCTCCCCCGAGCGATACATCGAGGTCGAGCATCTACTGTCCTGGCACGTCTCCACCGCTCTGCGCCGATCTGCCACCGGTACCGCACCCGATACCGGGGCCGTGGTGGTCCTCGCCTGCGTCCCCGGGGAACGGCACACCCTTCCCCTGGAAGCGTTGGCCGCGGCATTGGCCGAGGACGGCGTGCGGGCCCGCATGCTGGGTGCCTCCGTCCCGATGTCGGCCGTGGAACGGGCAGTGCGACGATCGGACCCGTGTGCCGTGGCGCTGTGGTCGCAGACGTCCGTCCTTGCCGGTTTCCGTGCCGGCCGGCTCGCTCGGGAACCGGCGACTCCGCCGGAGGGTCATCGCGGGCCGCTGGTCCTGCTCGGGGGTCCCGGTTGGCTCGCCAGCGACCCTCCGCCGGGCACGGCACGCCCCGCGGGGCTACGGGAAGCCCTCAGCCTGGTCCTCCGGGCGTCCCGGCCGGAGGGGGCGTACGGACGAACGACCTGAGAGGTCGTGCGGTTGGTGGCCCAGGCAGGGCACTTCCACGACTCATGTGCCGGGGTGGACGATGCCGGCGCGGAGGCGTTGCAGCCCTCGGCGGGCGTGGCTCTTCACCGTCCCCAGCGGCAAGCCGGTACGAGCGGCGACTTGCGCTTGGGTCAGGTCCGCGAGGTAGACGAGTTCCAGGACGTCGCGCTGGGCGCGGGGTAGCCGGTGCAGCTCCTGGGCAAGAACGATCCCGTCGAGGACGTGTGCGAGACCGTCGTCGCGGTC
>NZ_JBEOSD010000243.1:0-7825 GCF_040302735.1 Streptomyces sp. NPDC097619
GGGCCCCGCCCCCGCCCGGGGGGAGGACGCCCCGCCGGCCGGCGCTGCGGCGCCGGTACGGGGACCCGGGCCGCTCAGGCCCGCGGGCGACCCATCGCCCGGTACGTCCACCCGGCCCCGCGCCACGCCTCCGCGTCCAGCGCGTTCCGGCCGTCCAGCAGCAGCCGCCGCGAGACCACCGCGCCCAGCTCCGCCGGGTCCAGCTCCCGGAACTCCCGCCACTCGGTCAGGTGCAGCACCACGTCCGCGCCCCGGGCCGCCCCGGCCGCGGAGTCCGCGTAGCCGAGGGTGGGGAAGACCCGGCGGGCGTTGTCCATGCCCTTGGGGTCGTACACGGTGACCTGGCCGCCCTGGAGGTGGATCTGCCCGGCCACGTTGAGGGCGGGGGAGTCGCGCACGTCGTCGGAGTCGGGCTTGAAGGTGGCGCCGAGCACGGCCACCCGCACCCCGAGGAAGGAGCCGCCGACGGCCTCCCGGGCCAGCTCCACCATGTGGCCGCGGCGCCGCATGTTGATGGAGTCCACCTCGCGGAGGAAGGTCAGGGCCTGGTCGGCGCCCAGCTCGCCGGCGCGGGCCATGAAGGCACGGATGTCCTTGGGCAGACAGCCGCCGCCGAAGCCGATGCCGGCCCGCAGGAACTTGGCCCCGATCCGATCGTCGTGCCCGATGGCCTCGGCCAGCTTGGCCACGTCCCCGCCGGCCGCCTCGCAGACCTCGGCCATGGCGTTGATGAAGGAGATCTTCGTGGCCAGGAAGGAGTTGGCGGCCGTCTTGACCAGCTCGGCGGTGGGGAAGTCCGTCACCACCAGCGGGGAGCCCCCGGCCACCGGGGTCGCGTACACCTCGCGCAGCAGCTTCTCGGCGTGCGGGCCCTGGACCCCGATGACGATCCGGTCCGGGTGCAGGGTGTCCTGGACGGCGAAGCCCTCGCGGAGGAACTCCGGGTTCCAGGCCAGCTCCACGGCCTCCCCGGCCGGGGCCAGCTCGGTCAGGCGGGCGGCGAGCCGCTCCGCGGAGCCCACCGGCACGGTGGACTTGCCGACCACCAGCGCGGGCCGGGTCAGGTGCGGGGCCAGGGAGTCCACGGCCGCGTCCACGTAGGACATGTCGCAGGCGTACTCGCCGTGCTTCTGCGGGGTGTTCACACAGATGAAGTGCACGTCGCCGAAGGCACCGGCCTCCTCGTAGGAGGTGGTGAAGCGCAGCCGCCCGGTGGAGCCCGGCAGCCCGGCCACGTGGGCCGACAGCAGCTCCTCCAACCCGGGCTCGTACATCGGGACCCGGCCGCGGGCCAGCATCTCGATCTTCTCCGGCACGATGTCCAGGCCCAGCACCTCGAATCCCAGCTCGGCCATGGCGGCGGCGTGGGTCGCGCCGAGGTAGCCGGTGCCGATCACGGTGATCTTGAGGGCCATGCGTGCTCCTGGAAGTGCGGGCGGGGTGCGGCACCCGAGCATAGTCGGGCCCGTTCGGGGGACGTTTCCCCCCAAGACCCGCCGTTGTCACGCAGCTCACTAGCGACTCTCGTATCCCGCTACGGGAGCTGGGCCCTAAGCTGGCAACAGAGCTGTGGTTACTTAACGGTAGTTAGCATGACCTTGGGAGTGAGAGACCTTGGCGGGTACCGCAAACTCGGCGTTCGACCTGTACCGCCCGGCCGAGGAGCACGACATGCTCCGCGAGTCGGTCCGTGCGCTCTGCGAGGCCAAGATCGCGCCCTTCGCCGCGGCGGTCGACGAGGAGGCCCGCTTCCCGCAGGAAGCCCTCGACGCCCTGGTCGCCAATGACCTCCAGGCCGTCCACGTCCCGGAGAACTACGGCGGCGCCGGGGCCGACGCCCTCGCCACCGTGATCGTCATCGAAGAGGTCGCCCGCGTGTGCGCCTCCTCCTCGCTGATCCCGGCCGTGAACAAGCTCGGCTCCCTGCCGGTGATCCTCTCCGGCTCCGAGGAGCTGAAGAAGAAGTACCTCGGGCCGCTGGCCCAGGGCGCGGGCATGTTCTCCTACTGCCTCTCCGAGCCCGACGCGGGCTCCGACGCCGCCGGCATGAAGACCCGCGCCGTCCGCGACGGCGACTTCTGGGTGCTCAACGGCGTCAAGCGCTGGATCACCAACGCCGGGGTCTCCGAGTACTACACGGTCATGGCCGTCACCGACCCGGAGAAGCGCTCCAAGGGCATCAGCGCCTTCGTCGTCGAGAAGTCCGACGAGGGCGTCTCCTTCGGCGCCCCCGAGAAGAAGCTCGGCATCAAGGGCTCCCCGACCCGCGAGGTCTACCTCGACAACGTCCGCATCCCCGCGGACCGCATGATCGGCGACGAGGGCACCGGCTTCGCCACCGCCATGCAGACCCTGGACCACACCCGCATCACCATCGCGGCCCAGGCCCTCGGCATCGCCCAGGGCGCCCTCGACTACGCCAAGGGCTACGTCAAGGAGCGCAAGCAGTTCGGCAAGCCCATCGCCGACTTCCAGGGCATCCAGTTCATGCTCGCCGACATGGCCATGAAGATCTCGGCCGCCCGCGCCCTGACCTACCAGGCCGCCGCCGCCTCCGAGCGCGGCGACGCCGACCTCACCTACCTCGGCGCCGCGGCCAAGTGCTTCGCCTCCGACATCGCCATGGAGGTCACCACCGACGCCGTCCAGCTCCTCGGCGGCTACGGCTACACCCGCGACTACCCGGTCGAGCGCATGATGCGCGACGCCAAGATCACCCAGATCTACGAAGGCACGAACCAGGTCCAGCGCATCGTCATGGCCCGCAACCTGCCGTAACGAACCCGGGCGGACCGGCCCGCACGTGCGGAGGGGCCCCGACGGCGTCGGCCGTCGGGGCCCCTTCGTGTGGTCGAGGGGTCAGTTCGCGGTGACCGTGACCTTCTCGTCGTTCTGGATCTGCTTCACCAGCTGCTGCACCTTCGCCTTGTCCCAGACGAGGTTGCCGCCGCGGCTGCCCGAGATCGGCATGTTCATCGAGGTGCCCTCGCCGCCGCTGATGCCCTTCATCGCGAAGAACATCTCGCCCAGGTCGAAGAGGCCCATGTCCTCGTCCACGATCAGCGTGTCCAGGCCCGCGCCCAGCGTCGGGTAGAGCTGGAAGGGGTTCAGGATCGTGCCCGGCGTGGCCGCCTGGCTCGCCAGGGCCGACAGGAACTTCTGCTGGTTCTTCGTGCGGGCCAGGTCGGATTCCGCGAAGGCGTACCGGGTCCGGACGAAGGCCAGGGCCTGCTCGCCGTTGAGGGTCTGCTTGCCGGCCTGGAAGTCGGCTCCCGACTTCTTGTCCTTGAAGCCCTTCTCGATGGTCATCTCGACCCCGCCGAGGGCGTCCACGATGTTCGCGAAGCCCGCGAAGCCGATCTCGGCGTAGTGGTCGATCCGCAGGCCCGTGTTGAACTCCACGGTGCGCACCAGCAGCTCCGGGCCGTCGGTGGCGTAGGCGGCGTTGAGCTTGGTGCGCACGCCGCGCGCGGCGAACTTCTTCCCGGACTCGGAGCCGATGAAGGAGGGGATCTCCACGTCCGAGTCGCGCGGCAGGGAGATCATCGAGTTCCCGCCGGAGCAGGCGGCGAGGATCATCATGGAGTCGGTCCGCTTGCCCTCCGCGGAGCCGGTGTGCAGCTTCTTCTTCTCCTCGGCGGACATGCCCTCACGGCTGTCCGAGCCGACGATCAGGTAGGTGGTGCAGTCGTCGTCCTTCGGACGCTCGATGACCTTGGACAGGTCCACCTCGCGGCGCATCTTCGAATCGGCCCAGAAGTAGGTGCCGACGGTCGTGACCACGAGCAGGGCCGCGATCGCGATGGCACCGGTCTTGAGCCGCTTGCGCCGCTGCGCCGCCGTGAGCGGCGGCCGTCCGGACCCGCCGGGGCCGGTCCGCGGCGGACGCCCGCCGGGTCCGCCCGGACCACCGTGTCCACCGCCGTGGCCGTTGCCCGGGCCGCCGCCGGGGCCGCCCGAGGGGCTGCCGTAGACCTGTCCGGTGTTGTAGCCGCTGTCGTACCCGGCGAAGGTGTCGTGCTGCCGGCCCGGCTGCGCGGGCACCCCGCGCGGCGGGCCCGCGGGCCGCGGGGGCCGGGCGGGCTGCTGCCGGGGTTGCTGCCGCGGCGGCTGCGGGCGCTGGACGTGCCGCATCACCCGCGGACCTTCGGGCTGGGGGGCGGCGGAACCGCGCCCGTACCGGTCGTCCTGGTCGTCGTTCCAGCCGTCGGGCCAGTCATTCATGCGGACAAGAATGCACGGGCCGGGGGGCCGGCCGACAGTCCGGGTGGCACTTCGTACCAGTGCTGTTGCAGAGCTGCGCCTTCGTACCCGGCTTAAGGTGTCTGCATGACTGACATATCGGGCGGCCTCCAGGGCAAGCCGACCTCGGCCTCGCGGACCACGCTGAGCCACATCATGACGGGCAACGACACCAATCTGCTCGGCACCGTCCACGGCGGTGTGATCATGAAGCTGGTCGACGACGCCGCGGGCGCGGTGGCCGGCCGCCACTCCGGTGGCCCCGCGGTCACCGCCTCGATGGACGAGATGGTCTTCCTGGAGCCGGTCCGTGTCGGGGACCTCGTCCACGTGAAGGCCCAGTGCAACTGGACCGGCCGCTCCTCCATGGAGATCGGCGTACGGGTCCTCGCCGAGCGCTGGAACGAGTCCACCCCCGCCACCCAGGTCGGCAGCGCCTATCTGGTCTTCGCGGCCGTGGACGCCGACGGCCGGCCCCGGATGGTGCCCCCGGTGGTCCCCGAGACCGACAAGGACAAGCGGCGGTACCAGGAGGCCATGATCCGCCGCACCCACCGGCTGGCCCGCCGCCGCGCCATCAAGGAGCTGCGCGAGCGCCGCGTCGCCGAGGGCCTGGACGACTGACCCCTCCGCGCCCGACCGCCCGACCGCCCGCGACCACGGGACCGGCGGCGACCCCCGCAACCGCCCGCCCGACCGACCGCCCGCGCGGCCGCCCGACCCCGCGCGGCCGCGCCGGACCGGTTCAGCGCCCCGCGCAGGTCACCTGGTCGCCCGTGACCACCCCGAACTCGCCCTGGTACGGATCCTCGGCCCGCACGGGGGTGACCTTCTTGAACTCGGAGCCGGCCGTCACCCGCAGGGTCGGCCCCAGCCCCGCCACCGCCCGCATCTCGCTGCCCGGCAGCGCCGTGGACAGGGTCTTCGCGGAGCGGTCCCAGCGCGGGTCGTACAGCACCACCGTGCGCCGCACGTCCCGGCTCGCGCCGGTGCTCGGGGCCTGGGTGGTGTTGAAGCCGGTGGCCCGCAGGGCCTTGTCCACGCGGCCGCCGAGCCCGTCGATCCGGGTGCCGTTCTCCACGTGCACCCGGATCTGCTGCGGGGCCACGTCCACCGGCACCGAGGTCTCGGCCTTCCGCGGCCGGTCCGGGGCCAGCGGCTTGTCCTCGCGCAGCGCCTCGAAGAGCCGGGCCGCCTTGGGCCCGTCCCAGCGGACCACCGATCCGAGCCCCTTCACGGGGGAGCCGCCCGAGGCGATGGGCACCGAGGCGAACTCGGAGGAGGAGGGGGTGAAGTCCCGCATGGCCTGGCCCAGCGCCAGCATCTGCTCCGACCCGAAGCCCCGGTCCGCACGCACCGAGCCCAGCAGGGTCGAGCTGAGCTCCTTGAACTTCACCGGGTTCAGCAGCACCCCGCCCGTGGTCGCCTGCTTGATCACCGCGGCGAGGAAGCGCTGCTGCCGCTGCATCCGGCCCAGGTCGGCCGCCCCGTCGATGTGCCGGGAGCGGACGTACTGGAGGGCCTGCCCGCCGGTCAGCCGGTGGGTGCCGGGCAGCAGGTCCAGCCCGGTGTAGGAGTCCCGCATGGGCTTGGCGGTGCAGATCTCCACGCCGCCCATGGCGTCCACCGTCTTCATGAAGCTGGTGAAGTCGATCTCCAGGTAGTGGTCGATCTTCACCCGGGTCATGTTCTCGACGGTCCGCACGGTCAGGTTGGGCCCGCCCTCGGCGTAGGCCGCGTTCAGCTTCACGGGATGCGGCCCGTGGTGCTTGCCGGAGGACTGGTCGGTGTGCGCGGGCACCTCCGCGTAGCTGTCGCGCGGCAGGCTGATGACGCTGGCCCGCTCCCGGTCCGCGGAGATGTGCACCAGCATGATCGTGTCGGTGCAGTGGCAGGGGGCGCCGCCCAGGCGGTACTCCCGCTTGTCCTCCTGGGTGATCTTGTCGCGGCCGTCGGTGCCCACCAGCAGCACGTTCAGCCCGTGACCGGCCTGCGGCCGGTTCTTCATGTCCTTGAAGGGGTCCACCCGCTGGATCCCGGTGTCCAGCCCCGTCACCACCGCGTGCCCCAGCGCCCCGGAACCCAGCACGAGCACCGACAGGGCGCCCGCGAGCCGCACCCCCCAGCGGGGCCGGTCGGCCCGCCGTGAGGGGGCGCGCCGGGCGCCCCGCGGGGGCCGGGGGCGGGGGGAGCGGTGCGGCTGGGGCACGGAGGACACCTCCACGTGCGGCGGGGGGACGGCGGGGAGATTCGTCAGAACAGTAGGCCGATACGACCGGGGTGGGCCGGACCCGCTCCACCGGCGCGCACCCGTGTCCCCCATACGCGGTAACGTGACCACCGTTACCGACCCATGAAGGACCACATGCCCACCCAGCAGCCCGCAGTCTCGGTGATCATGCCGGTGCTCAACGAGGAGCGCTACCTCCGCGACTCCGTCCGGCACATCCTCGGGCAGGAGTACGCAGGCGAGATGGAGGTGGTGATCGCCCTCGGCCCGTCCACGGACCGGACCGACGAGATCGCCGCCGAGCTCGTGCGCGAGGACCCCCGCGTCCACACCGTCCCGAACCCCACCGGCCGTACCCCGGCCGCCCTCAACGCCGCCATCAAGGCGTCCCGCCACCCCGTCGTGGTGCGCGTGGACGGTCACGGCATGCTCTCCCCGAACTACATCGCCACCGCCGTCCGGCTCCTGGAGGAGACGGGCGCGCAGAACGTCGGCGGCATCATGCACGCCGAGGGCGAGAACGCCTGGGAGGACGCCGTCGCCGCCGCGATGACCTCGAAGATCGGCGTCGGCAACGCGGCCTTCCACACCGGCGGCCAGGCGGGCCCCGCCGAGACCGTCTACCTGGGCGTCTTCCGCCGCGAGGCGCTGGAGCGGCAGGGCGGGTACAACGAGGAGTTCATCCGCGCCCAGGACTGGGAGCTGAACTTCCGCATCCGCGAGGCGGGCGGGCTGATCTGGTTCTCGCCCGAGCTGCGGGTGCAGTACCGGCCGCGGCCGAGCGTGCGCGCGCTGGCCAAGCAGTACAAGGACTACGGGCGCTGGCGGCACGTGGTGGCCCGCTACCACTCGGGCTCCATCAACCTGCGCTACCTGGCCCCGCCGGTCGCCGTGTGCGCCATCGCGGCCGGTCTGGTGACGGGCGCCGTGGTGACCCCGTGGGCGCTGGTCGTGCCCGGGGGCTACCTGGCGGCGATCGCCGCCGGTTCGGTGCCGGCGGGCAAGGGGCTCTCCCTGAAGGCCCGGGCGCAGATCCCGGTGGCGCTGGCCACCATGCACATGTGCTGGGGCTTCGGCTTCCTGACCAGCCCGCGCTCGCTGGCCCGCAAGGTGATCGCCTCGCGTCGCCCGTCGGTCCGCGCGGATTCCGCCCCGGCCTCCTGACGGGCGGCCCGCGGGCGGAGGCACCAGGCGTACCGGGCGGGGCCCGGCGGATCCGTTCCGCCGGGCCCCGCCCGCGTTCCACGTGCCGGCCGGAGCTAGTGGATGCCGGTGTAGACCTGCCAGCCGGTGCCGAGCTGTACGGCCTTGGTGAAGGTGCCGTTGGTGGTGGAGTTCAGGCGCCAGATCCTT
>NZ_JBEOSD010000244.1:0-7813 GCF_040302735.1 Streptomyces sp. NPDC097619
GGGGCTGCGCGGGCCTGCTGACCGCGGGGCCGCTCGGGCCCTGAGCGGGCTTACTGTCAGCCGGGCCGCTCGGGCCCGGCGGTCAGGACAGGGGCGTTCCGCTCGGGCGTGCGACAGGCGCACTCCGCCCCGGCGTTCGCGGGGCGGAGTGCTCGACGGTCAGCAGGCGACGGGCAGCTCCAGGGTCACCGGGCGCGGGAAGGTGCCCACCGTGGAGACCTCGAAGGTGGCGCGGACGGTGGAGCCGCAGGCGGCGGTGGTGGTGATGCCGCGGACCTCGATGGCGGTCGCGGTGAAGGTCACCCACTGACCCTGGGTCTGGGGCGGGTTGCCGCTGCCCAGGACCTCGGAGGTGAGCAGCGTGTAGTACTGCTTCGGGGTCGGGGCCGGGCTGCCCGGGGAGGGCGGGCCGGCCAGCGAGATCTTGCCGAAGACCTCGACGTTCGAGCCGGTGACGTCCGCGCAGACGCGCGTGTTCACGCCGGCCTGGAGGCCGGAGCTGCCGCACGAGGTGACGGTGGTGGCGGCCGGGGCGGCGGCGACGGTGCCGGTCGCGGCGGCCGGGGCGGCGGTCGCGGCCTGGGCGGGGGCGAGGGTCAGGGCGCCGAGACCCGCGACGGCGGCGGTGAGGACGGCCAGACGGCTCATCGTTGCTTCTCCTTGTGCGAAAGGGACGGTCCTGGTGGCCCGGTCGGGCACCTTGTGTCATGTGATATTTCACGTGGCACTGGAACGGAACCTTAACGGCTCCGGGCGGATTCGCAACCTCCGCACGGCCATCAACATTCGCCTTGCGAGGCAAGGGAGTTGATCGACCATGGAATCGATGGCGGGTAGGAGGCCTCCGCCCCCTCACCCGGCCCGGATTCCGGATCCGACCCGCACCGGGGTACACGCTCCGGGAAGCTCCGTCCGGAAGAATTCCGGAGGACGAGGAAAAAATCACGGCGGGCATGTCGAGAACCGGCGACCGGCTCCGTCCCCCCAGTGAACGCGCCCGCACCGGGCGCACCGCCCAAGGAGCGAAGACATGGCCAAGTACCTTCTCCTCAAGCACTACCGCGGCGCCCCCACCCCCGTGAACGACGCCCCCATGGACCAGTGGACGCCCGAGGAGATCTCCGCACACATGGGGTACATGCACGAGTTCGCGGCCGAACTGGAGAAGACCGGCGAGTTCGTCGACGGACAGGCGCTCGCCCCCGAGGGCACCTTCGTCCGGTACGACGGACCCGGCCGACCGCCCGTCACCGACGGCCCCTTCGCCGAGACCAAGGACCTCATCGCCGGCTGGATGGTCATCGACGTGGACAGCTACGAACGCGCCCTGGAGCTCGCCGGGAAGCTCTCGGCCGCCCCCGGCAAGGGCGGCGAGCCCATCCACGAGTGGCTGGAGCTGCGCCCCTTCCTCTCGGCCCCGCCCACCATCACGGAGTGATCCCGGGGGGCGGGGGGCGGGGGGAGCGGGGGAGGCGCGGACACGCTCCCGCCCCCTGCCGCGCGTCCCGCCCCACCCCCTCCCCCGAACCGCTCCCTTCCCTCTCCCCGGTCCGCACAGGAGGACACCATGCAGGACGCCGTGCGGCACGCCATGGACGATGACGTACTGCTGCGGAGCCTGATCCCCGGAGTGATCGCGGTACTGGTCCGCCGCGGAGCGGACTTCGCGGCCGCGGAGGACGCCGTACAGGAGGCCCTGATCGAGGCCGTCCGCATCCGGTCCCTGCCGGGCTCCGACCACCAGGAGCCCGATCCGGCCCGAGACCCCGATCCGGCGGGGGACGCCGGGGGCGCCGGGGGCGTCCGGAACTCCGCCGCCGTCCGGGAGTCCGCCGCCGTGCGGGACCCGAAGGGCTGGCTGATCGCCGTGGCCTGGCGGCGGTACCTGGACGCGGTACGGGCGGACTCGGCGCGGCGCCGCCGCGAGGACCGCGTCGACCGGGAGCCGGCGCCCGCACCCGGCCCGGCCGAGGACGACACCCTGCGGCTGTACTTCCTCTGCGCCCACCCCTCGCTCACCCCGTCCTCGGCGGTGGCGCTGACCCTGCGGGCCGTCGGCGGGCTCACCACCCGGCAGATCGCCCGTGCCTACCTGGTGCCCGAGGCCACGATGGCCCAGCGCATCAGCCGGGCCAAACGGACCGTCTCCGAGGTGCGGTTCGACCGCCCCGGCGACGTGACCACGGTGCTCCGCGTGCTGTACCTCGTCTTCAACGAGGGCTACTCCGGGGACGTGGACCTGGCCTCAGAGGCCATCCGACTGACCCGGCAGCTCGCGGCCTCGGTGGACCACCCCGAGGTGCCGGGACTCCTCGCGCTGATGCTCCTGCACCACTCCCGGCGCTCCGCGCGCACCACCGCCGACGGCAGCCTCGTCCCCCTCGCCGAACAGGACCGAACCCTCTGGGACGCCGAGGCGGCGGCCGAGGCCATCGGGATCCTCCAGACGGCCCTGGCCCGGGACCGGCTCGGCGAGTACCAGGCCCAGGCGGCCGTCGCGGCCCTGCACGCGGACGCGCGCACCGCGGCGGAGACCGACTGGCCGCAGATCGTGGAGTGGTACGACGAACTCGTGCGCCTCACCGACAGTCCGGTGGTCCGGCTGAACCGGGCGGTGGCGGTCGGCGAAGCCGACGGCCCCCGGGCCGGCCTGGTCGCCCTCGCCGCACTCGACCCGTCCCTGCCCCGCTACACGGCCGTCGCCGCGTACCTGCACGAACGCGACGGTGACCGCGCGACGGCCGCCCGCCTCTACGCGGAAGCCGCCCACCAGGCCCCCGACCTCCCCGAACGCACCCACCTCACCCGCCAGGCCGCCCGCCTCAACGCCGACCTCCGGCCCTGAAACGCAGAGACGCGGAGGGGCAGAGCCGCCAAGGGGGCAGTGGAGCAAGGAGGGACGGCGGTGGGGGCACTGTCAGGGGGTGGGTGGGGTGGGGGTGACGAGGCCGGATTCGTAGGCGGCTATGACGGCTTGGGCGCGGTCGCGGACGGTGAGTTTGGTGAAGAGGCCGGTGATGTGGTTCTTCACCGTGGAGACGCTCAGGCCGAGGGCGGCGGCGATCCCGGCGTTGTCGAGGCCGCCGGCGATGAGGCGCCAGATCTCCTGTTCGCGCGGGGTGAGGTCCTGGGCGGCCGGGCCGGCGGGGGGCGGGGTCGCGGCGGGTCGCGGGGTGCGGACGTAGGTGGAGATGAGGCGGGTGAGGAGGCGCGGGGCGACGGCGGCCTCCCCGGTGTGGACGGTGCGGACGGCCGCGAGCAGTTCCTCCGGGGAGGTGTCCTTGGGGAGGAATCCGCAGGCGCCGGCGCGCAGGGCGGCCACTACGTACTCGTCCATGTCGAAGGTGCTCAGGGCCAGGACCCGGCAGTCGGGGAGGGCTTCCGAGAGCGCGGCGGTGGCGCCGACGCCGTCGAGGACGGGCATCCGGATGTCCATGACGACCACGTCGGGCCGGAGTTCACGGGCCAGGGCGACGGCCTCGGCGCCGTCCCCGGCCTCGCCGACGACCTCCACCTCCGGTTCCGGGGCGAGGATGAGGGCCAGGCCACGACGGACCAGCGGCTGGTCGTCGGCGATCAGCACGCGGATCATGAGGGGTCCTTCCGGTACCGGTGCGGGAGGGGCGGAACGTGGTCAGGCGGCCTCGCGGTCCGTACCGTCCTCGTCGGCGGCGGCCGGGAGGCGGGCGGTGACCCGGTAGCCGCCGGTGCCGTCGGGACCCGTCTCCAGGCTGCCGCCGAGGAGGGCGACGCGTTCGCGCATGCCGATCAGACCGTATCCCGGGCTCTTGGAGGGGCGGACGGAGGGGCCGGAGGCCGAGGGACCGGAGGCAGCGGAACCGAAAGCCGAGGAACCGGAGGCTGAGCAACCGGAGGCCGGGTGGCCGGGGACGGCGGGAGCGACGGGGGCGGGGGGAGCCGCGGAGCCTGCGGCCCGGTCGGCGGCTCCGTCGTCGTGCACCTCCACGGTGAGGTGCCCGGCCCCGTAGGCGAGCCGGACCCGGGCCCGGGCGCCGTCCGCCGCGTGCTTGCGGGTGTTGGTGAGGGCTTCCTGGACCACGCGGAAGGCGGTCAGACCGACGCTCGGCGGGAGGGCGCGGACCGGTCCGTCGACGGTGAGTTCCGTGTCCGTGCCGGACTGCCGGGCCTCCGCGACGAGCCGTTCGAGGTCCGCGGTGCCGGGCTGGGGCGCGGCGGGCGGTCCGGTCTCCGGCTCCTCCCCGGCGCGCAGGACGTCCAGCAGCTGCCGCATCTCGCGCAGCGCCATGCGGCCCGATCCCTCCAGGGTGACCAGGGCCTCGCGGGCGGCCTCCGGGTTCCGGGTCAGGTTGACCCGGGCGCCGCCGGCCATCAGCTGCATGGTGGTGATGTGGTGCGCCACGATGTCGTGCAGTTCGCGGGCGATGCGGCGGCGTTCGGCGGCCACGGCGGCCTCGGCGAGCAGTCGCCGGTGCGCGGCCGCCTCCTCCGCCCGGCGCCGCATCAGCACGCCGGCGCCGGTGACCAGGGCCGTCGCCACCGGATTGCCGAGGGCCGCCGGATCGGAGAGTCCGCCGGACAGGCCGATCAGGGAGGCGGGTACGGTCACGGCCGCCGCCGGCAGGGACCGGCGCAGCGGGAGTTGTCGGGCCACGGTGTACAGCGCGACGGCGAGGGCGGCGGTGAAGTGGCCCTGGAGCGGGGTCGCGAAGTTGAGGTGGATGCCGAGGCCGAGCACCCCGGCCAGGGCGAGGAGCGGGCGGGTGCGGCGGAGGACCAGGCAGAGGGCCGCCAGGACCAGCAGCGCGCAGCCGACCAGGGTCAGCGGCCGGCCCTGGTCGGCCGCGCCCAGCGAGTAGCCGACCAGGTCCACGGCCGCCGCACCGATCGCGACCAGCGCGTCCCCGCGCTCCCAGGGCAAGCGTTCGGCGCCGGGGCCGGGGGCGCGGGCGGGGCCGGCACCGCCGGGGGCGGCCCCCCGCTCCGGATCCGTGCCCGCGCCCGGGTCCCCGACCGCGCTCCTGCTCCCGCCCCGTACCCGCATGCCCTGTCCGCTCCGTCCCGTTCTCGCCCGCCCGTGGTCCACCGTGGGCGTCTCGGTCCGCCCGTGGCCTCCCCGGCCCTCGTGGTCCGCCCGCGCCGGTGCCCGGAGGAGCGCGCGACGGGGGCGGAAGCTCCATTCTCCCCGGCGGGGCGGAGGCGGCGTCCTCCCGGGGGCGGAGGGCCGACCAGTACTCCGGTCCTGGTCGGGAGGGGTGCCGCGGACCGGAGTCCCGTACCCGGGCTCCTCCTGCGCACCGATGATCCGGGGCCCGTCCGCTGATGGTCTGGGAAGGAGTCCGGGAGGTGCCCGGAACCGCCCGCCGATCCGGTGGGCGGAACGTTCGTACGGAGGTCCCGTGATCCGCGCCCTGACCGGCTTCTCGACGCGAAGTCCGTGGAAGGTCATCGCCCTCTGGGCGGTGCTCGGCATCGCCCTGACGATCCTGGGGCAGGCGTTCGTGTTCCGGGCCTCGCAGCCCGGCACGGGCGGGTTCCTGCCCGAGCGGTACGACTCGGCGGCGGCCCTGAAGGTGGCTGAGCGGCACTTCGGGGCGCGGCCCGACGTGGAGCCGCTGACCGTGCTGGTGGCCCGTCGGGACGGGGCGGCGCTGACCGCCGCCGACGAGCGCGGCATCGACGGTCGGGCGGCGGCGCTGTCCCGCCGCTGGATCACGATGCCGCGGGACGAGAAGACCCCGCCGGCGCTGACCGAGGACCACTCCCAGCGCCCGCGCGTGACGCCCGCGCTGACCTCCCCGGACCGCGAGCTGCGGCTGCTGTCCGTGGAGTTGAAGGGCAATCCGGCGGACCCGGGGGTGCAGTCCACGTACCGGGCGTTCCGGGACCAGGCACGTGCGGAGTTCGAGGTCGCCGGTTTGCGGACCGGGTTCACCGGGGGCCTGGCGTCCACGGTGGACGACCAGGACGCCGAGAAGACCCGTTCGATGGTGGTGGGCTTCGTGATGGTCGGGGTGATCGTGCTGCTGCACGTGCTCGTCTTCCGGAGCGTGTTGGCGGCGCTGCTGCCGCTGGTCGCGGTGACGGTGATCGGCGGGGCCGCCATGGGCACCGTGGTGATCGGGGCCTTGCTGAGCGGGATCCGGCTGGCGCCGTCCACCCCCGGGCTGATCAATGTGGTGCTGGTCGGGATCGGTGTGGACTACTTCCTGTTCCTGCTGTTCCGGTTCCGTGAGCAGTTGCGGTCGCATCCGGAGCAGTCGGGGCGGGAGGCGGCCGCGGTGGTCGCCGGCCGGGTGGGTACGGCGATCACCTCGGCGGCGCTGACGATCGTCGCGGCGTTCGCGACGCTGGGTGTGGCCACCTTCGGCCAGTTCCGGGTGCTGGGTCCGGCGATCGCGGTGTCGGTGCTGGTGATGCTGCTGGGCAGCCTGACCCTCCTGCCGGCGCTCCTCGCGGTGTGCGGGCGGCGGATGTTCTGGCCCTCGCGTTCCCTGGACCGGCCCGCGCGGGGCGGGGCCGCGGCCCGGACCGGCGCGTGGACGGTGCGGCGGCCCGCCGCGCTGGTCCTGGTGTGCGTGGCGGTGCTCGGCGCGCTGGCCGCGGGCACGGCCGGGATGCGGATGGACTACGGCGGCCGGGCCGCCGGGGAGGAGCGGACGGCCGCGGCCCGGACCGCCGCCGAGATCGCGGAGCACCTGCCCGCGGGCGTCTCGGATCCGGCCGGGGT
Organism: Streptomyces sp. NPDC097619; assembly: GCF_040302735.1. NCBI lineage: Bacteria > Bacillati > Actinomycetota > Actinomycetes > Kitasatosporales > Streptomycetaceae > Streptomyces > Streptomyces sp. NPDC097619. The sequence goes on from NZ_JBEOSD010000244.1 coordinate 6,710, forward strand.
CTTCGTGACCGCCGTCGGCGGCGGCCGGGTGGACACGGCCGGACTCGACGGGATGGTCCGGGCCCTCGGCACCGTCGACGGCGTCGGCCAGGTCGCCCCGCCGGTGCTGAGCCGGGACGGACGGGCCGCCCGCATCGACCTCTTCCTCGACGCGGACCCGCTGGGTCAGGAGGCCCGTGACCTGGTGTCGGGTCCGGTACGGGACGCGGTCGCGGCCCACCGGCCGCCCGGCACGGAGGCGCACGTGGGCGGTACGGCGGCGGTGTTCGCCGATGTGGCGGTGGCCGTCGGCAAGGACCTGAAGGTGGTGTTCCCGGTGGCGGCGGCGCTCATCGCGGTGATCCTTTTCCTGCTGCTCCGCAGCCTGCTGGCCCCGGTGGTGCTGATGCTGGCGGTGGGCCTAGGCTTCGCGGCCACCCTGGGTGCCTCCGCGCTGGTCTTCCAGCACGGACTCGGGCGACCCGGCGTGGACTTCACGCTGCCGCTGGTGTTGTTCCTGTTCGTGGTGGCGCTGGGCACGGACTACAACATCCTGGTGACGGACCGGATCCGCGAGGAGATGGCCCGCCCGGGCCCGGCCCGGGCGGCCGTGGCGCGGGCCGTCCGGCACACCGCCCCGGCGATCGCCTCGGCGGGGCTGGTCCTGGCCGCCTCCTTCGCGGGACTCGCGGTGAACCCCGCCCCGGCCACGCAGCAGGTCGGCTTCGCGACGGCCCTGGGCATCCTGCTCTCCGCCTTCGTCCTCTCCATCGCCCTGGTCCCGGCTCTGGCCGCGCTCCTCGGCCGCTCCCTGTGGTGGCCGGTCCTGCGCCGCCCGGTGGGCGACGAGGACGCGACGGGGCACGGCGGAAGCCCCTACGGGGTGTCCGGGGGCGGGGTGAGCGGGGCAGGCGGGTCCGGGGTCGATGTGTCCGGGGCCGGCCACGGGTACCCCTACGGCGGGACCCCGACCGAACCCCGACCGGTGCCCCTTCCCCACGCCCTCCCCCGGCCCGGGGAGCGGACGACCGGGGCCCGCTGAGGCCCCCGCTCCCCCGTGCACCTGTCCCGGCGCGCCGCCCGCACCACATCGCAAGAGCACACGACTCAACTCCACTCACCTTG
>NZ_JBEOSD010000245.1:0-7806 GCF_040302735.1 Streptomyces sp. NPDC097619
ACCCCGCCCCCACCCCGCCCCCCGCCCCTCCGCGCGGGCCGGCCCGGCCCCCCCCGCCCCCGGGCCGACGGGTTCACACGGGTCGGACCGCGACCGCCTCCACCTCGAAGAGGAGGTCGGGCGTGGCGAGGGCGGCGACCCCGATCAGGGTCTGCGCGGGCGGCACCGCCCCCCACCGCTCGGCGACCGCACCCGCGATCGGACCCAGCTTCGCGGGCTCGTGGTCCACCACGTACGTCCGGAGCCGGACCACGTCGGCGAGTCCCAGGCTGTGGGCGGCGAGCGCCAGGCCCACGTTGTGGAAGGCCCGGTCCACCTGCGCGGCGAAGTCGGTGGAGACCACCGCGCCGTCGGGCCCGGAACCGTACTGTCCCGAGACGAAGACCAGTTCGGCTCCGGCGGGCGCCACGGTGGTGTGGCGGTAGCCGAAGGGGACCGGATCGTGCAGCCCTTCCGGAGTGCCAACGACGGCGGTGCTCACGCTGGTGCTGGTGTTCGTGCTCGTGCTCATGGGGATTCGCCTCTCGGAGGTGACGGGCTGCGACGGGGCCGCGACAGGGCTCCGCCCTGGTCAGCGGCGCGACGTCCAGGGGTCGGGCCCCCGTGCCGCGGTACGCACCGAGCCTCGCAACGAATCACGACACCGCGTGTCGTGTATCGCACAGGTCTTCCGCCGAGAGCGCCGGCCACCCTCCGGGCCGACGGGCGCGCGGGCCGACAGGCGTCCGGGCGTTCACGCCGGCCCCGGGCACGCGTTCGACTAGCTTTTCCGCATGCGCGCCGATCGGCTGGTCTCCCTGGTCCTGCTGCTCCGGCAGCACGAGCGGATGTCCGCGACCGCCCTGGCCCGTGAGCTGGAGGTGTCCACCCGGACCGTGCTGCGGGACATCGAGGCCCTGTCCGCGGCGGGCGTCCCGGTCTACGCCGAACGCGGGCGGCACGGCGGGTTCGCGCTGCTGCCCGGGTTCCGGGCGGAGTTCGCGGGACTGAACCACGAGGAGGCGGTGGCGCTGCTGGTCGCGGGCTCCCGGCGGGGCACCCAGGTCTTCGGCCTCGGTCCGGCCCTGGCCTCGGCCCTCCGCAAGGTGGTCGACGCGCTGCCCGCCGAGGACCGGGCCACCGCCGCGGAGGCCGCCCGACGCCTGCTGATCGACCCGGAGACGGACCTTCTCGCCCGTCCGCTGGTCACGGAGGCGCTGCCCGGCTCGGTGGTCACGGAGATCCGGCAGGCCGTCCTGGCCGGGCACCGCCTCCGCATCCGCTACGCCCCGGCCTCGCGGACGACCACGGACGGCCCGGACCCGGCGGCCTGGCGCACGGTGGACCCGGTGGGGCTGGTCACCGTACGCGGCCAGGGCTACCTGCTGGCCACGAGGTCCGGCGCGGACCGCACCTACCGCCTCTCCCGGATCCGGGAGGCGGAGGCCCTTCCCGAGCAGCCCGCGCGGCGCCCGGACCACGTGGACCTGGACCGGGCCTGGCGGGAGCGCAGCGAGCGGTTCCGGAGCGGCGGCGACCGGGTGACGGTCACCGTGCGGCTGGCCGCGGGACGCCGACCGGAGCTGGCGGCGACCGCCCTGTCCGTACGCGCCGAGGGCCCGCCCGGCCCGGACGGCGCCCTGCTCCTCGACGCCGTTTTCCAGGACCGCAGGCACGCCGAATGGGCCCTGTGGCAGCTGGCCCCGGACGCCGAGGCCCTCGCCCCGCCCTGGCTGCGCGACTCCCTCCGGGACCGCGCCGCGGCCACGGCCTCCCGTCACGCCCCGGACGACCGAGGAAGGATCTAGCCGGCCTTGCTCAGGAGCCCGTACTCCCGGGCCTTGTGCTCACGCCTCGCTCGGGACGTGCTCAGGCCGAGGCGGGTACGGGCGCGTGCTCGTGGGGGTGCGCGTGGTCGTGCGCATGGGGGTGCTCGTGGTCATGATCGTGCTCGTGGCCGCGGCTCCGGCCGCCGCCCCGCACCTCGATGCCTTCCAGCAGCGCGCGCGTGGCCTCGGCCACGGCCTCCACGGCGGCGTCGAACACCTCACGGTTGTGCGCGGCGGGCGCCCGGAAGCCGGACACTTTCCGGACGTACTGGAGAGCGGCGGCCCGCATCTCCTCCTCGGTGGCCTCTTCGGGCAGCGCGGGCGGACGCAGGGTCTTGATACTCCGGCACATACCTCGAGTATGCGCCCGCCCGCACCCACCCGGCAGCCCGTTCTCCCCATCGGCCCCACCCGACCACGTCGTGCCACGGTCGGCAGCGGAGAGCGGGAAACGGGGAGCGGAAGGCGGGGAGCAGGAAGCGGGGAGCAGGAAGCGGGGACCGGAAGCGGGGACCGGAAGCGGGATCGGAGGGCGGGACCCGCCCCCGTCCCTAGACGTACTCGGGGGTCGGCTCCGGGGTGGGCTCCGCCGCGGTCACACCGGTGTCGGCGTGCTCCGAGCGCTCCCCGTCCGCCGGGTCCCCCTCCGGGAACCAGCGGTCGAGCTTCTTCAGCAGCGCGTCCGTGGGCGGTTCCCATCCGAAAGCGGCGCACAGCACGTGCATCGCGAGGCGCGGCGGGACGGCGTTCCCGATCTGCTGGCCGACGTCCTTCCCGGACCACGGGTAGTCGGTCGGGAAGGTCTGCAGGCGGCCCGCCTCGGAGAAGGAGAAGCGCTCCAGCTCGACCTCGTCGAGGGTGACGACGCGGTTCCGCGAGATCTTGCCGGTGACGGTGGCCGAGGGCTCCGCGGAGGTGCGCCGGCCTCGGGCCTTCGGGTCGCCGCCGGTGCCGTAGTTGGAGATCACCTGGAACGGCGAGGTGCGGGTGACGACCTCGCCCATCGTCCGCCAGGGGTGCAGGCGGGCGTCACCGGCTTCGCGGGGCAGGCCCTTGCGGTAGGCGCGGTGGGTGGGCTCGGGGAGCTTCACCTCCGGCACGCCGCGGCGCGCGATCAGCACCGCCCGCTTGCGCGTCTGTGGAACGCCGTACTCCTCGGTGCGCAGGAGTCCGAAGTCGACGGCGTACCCCTCCCCGCGCAGGGCCTCGGCGTACGCCTCCCAGACGGGCAGGACGGCCGGCACCTGTTCGAGGACGATGGCCTCGTAGGGCTTCTTCCGTTCGTCGATCGCCTCCAGGGCCCATCGGAGGGGCTCCAGCACCAGTCCGGTGCGCTCGTCCTCCATCTTCGACAGGTCCGTGGCGATCGTCTCGCGGTCCTCCCGGGCGACCATGCGCGCGACGAAGGCGAGGACGTCGTCCAGGGCCCGGCGCCCCGCGCCGCCGCCCGCCACCGTGAAGGTCTGGCAGGGCGGCCCGCCCGCCAGGACGTCCGCGTCGGGGAAGTCGCCGGGCCCGAAGCGACGTACGTCACCTTCGGCGGTGACGAGCCCCGCGGCCCGCCGCGTGGTGCAGGCGGCCGGGTCCCACTCGACGCCCGCCGTGGCCACACCGAGCTTCTCGGCCGCCACGTCGAGGCCACCAGGGCCGGCGAACAGGTCCACGATCCGGACGGGTTGCACTTCATCTCCAGGTTTGTTGCCGCGGCTTCCGCAACGGTCGACTCGGTCGCTCCCCCACCGTCTGCGACAGCGACCCAGGGTAGCGCGCGCCACTGACACGACCCGCGCGCGAAGCGGGGCGCGGCCGGGTTCCCGCCGGTCAGCCGAGGGTCGGGGCCTCGACGGGGGCGTCGCCCTCGCGCCAGAGCACGTAGCGGACGCCGTCGATCTCGGTGGCCGGGCGGTCGTCGCCGTCCCCGGCCACGGCGAGCTTCGCGGAGACCCAGGAGCCCTTGGCCGGTACGGGCAGACCGAGGTCCGCGGCGATCTGCGGCTCGGGCTTGTAGTGGCCGAGGATGACATATCCCTCGGGCCTGAGGTGCTTGCGGGCGTCACGGACCCGCTTCGGTCCGTCCTGCTGGGTCGCGACGGTCAGGGCGGTGTTCCGGTCCACCAGCTCGCCCGCCACCTGACGGAAGAGCTCGTTGATCCGGAGCTGTCCGCCGTTCCCCGGCCCCCGGTGCCCGTCGGAGGCGTGGAACACGGCCGCGACCTTCTCCGGATGCTCCTGCTTCAGCCGGAGGAGGAAATTCTGCGGAAGGGTGCCCTGCTCCACGATCCACCGGATGCGCTCCTTGCCGGCGGCCGATACCGAGAGCTTTCCGTCACCGTTCTTGCCGGACGTCAGGACGTCCTTCGATATCCGCAGGAGCCCCACCTGGAAGAACCTCTTCGCGTCGTCGGCACGCATCAGCAGGCAGAGGTGTCCCATCGCCTCCTGCGGAATGGTCCAGGTCTTGTCCGAGGTCCATTTCGCGTCGACGTTCACGCCCTCGACGAGATAGTCCATGGGCTTCCCGTAGCCGAGCTCGAACGCGGCCCGTGCCACGATCTCGACCTTGGTGCCCAGGTAGGTCTTCTCGGTCTTCTCGACCCGGCCCTCGCCCGTCTTGACGGAGAGGTCGAACCGTTGGGTGCGCTGCCCGTCGAGGACCTCGTCGATGGACTGGCGGAACACCTGCGCGAACCGCGTCTCGTGGTGCGGGAGGGCCAGGAACCAGGCCAGGATCGCCTCCAGCTCCGGGTCGGCGCCCGCGGCCGCGTCGTCCACGGACTCCGCTCCTCCCACGGCTTCCACAGCTTTCACGACTTCCACGTTTTCCACGGACTCCACGGACTCCACGGCGAACAGTGCGGATTCCTGCTCCACGTTCATGCCCTCCCCCGAACGCACGAGACCCCCCACCATGGTCGGCGGGGGGTCGTTCACACGTGGGCGCGGACGGTTTCGAACCGCCGACATCTGCTTTGTAAGAGCAGCGCTCTACCCCTGAGCTACGCGCCCTCGTCCGCGGCCCGGCCGGGACGGAGTGGACAGCCTACATGGAGGGGACGGGGCCCACGCAAACCCGTGGCCGTGGGGGAGAATGGAGCGGGCAGGGCGGATGTGGTGCGGCGCGGGAGAGGGATTGTGACGGCGACTTCCCGGCGGTGGTTCGGTGGGCGGGACGAGAACCGGCGGGCCGATGCGCAGGCCGCCAAGGACGCGGCCGCGGCCGCCTTCTACGAGCTGGACACCGCGCAGCGGGACCTGCGGATCTCCATCGAGACCATCACGGCGGCGGACGGCTCCCCCGCCGCCCGGCAGGCCGTGGACGGGTTCGAGGCGCTGGGGCGGCGGATCGACGAGGTCAGCCACGAGTACATCCGCACCGTCGACGCCTACGACCTGGACCGGGACGGGCTGGAGGCGGCGACGGCCGCGCGGGCCCGGGAGGAGCTGGGCCGGGCCCGCGACGAGCTGGTGCGGGTGAAGGGGGAGCTGGAGCGCTTCGAACAGGGGCTGCGGCCGCTGCTGGACCGGGCCGAGACCCAGCTGGCGCGGCTGGCGCCGGCCCGGGAGCGGGCGCGGGCGGCGCTGCTGGCGGCGAGTGGCGCGCTGGACGCCGCGCGGGCCGCGGGTTTCCGGGCCGACGAGCAGGCCGCGCGGCTGGCGGCGCTGGCCCCGGAGCTGACCAGGCTGAACGAGGGCGCCGGCCGGCACGGGGTGCAGGAGACCGTGCAGCGGGCGGACCGGATCCTGCGGGACGCCGAGGCCGTGCGGGTCGAGGCCGAACGGCTGCCGGAGCTCGCCGGGGAGATGGATCGGCGCCTGGTGAGCCTGCGGACCCGGGCGCAGGCGCTGCGGACCCGGTCCGGACAGGTCGAGCCGGTGCTGAGCGAGCTGCGGCGGCGGTTCAGCGCGGCCTGCTGGCAGGACCTCCAGCGGGTTCCCGATCAGGCCGGGGTGTCCGTGGGGCAGGCGGAGGAGCGGTTGGCGGAGGCCGGACGGGCCCGGTCGGAGCAGCGCTGGGCGGATGCGACGGCCGCGCTGGGGACGGTGCGGGCGCTGCTGGACGCCACCGACGAGGCGGTGTCGGCGGCCGGGGACCGGCTGCGGCAGCTGGAGGCGGTGGCGCGGGACCCGCGCCAGGAGGTGGACCGGACCCGGTTCGCGATCCGGGACGCGCAGCGGCTGGCGATGGAGGGCCGCAGCGTGCCGGATCCGCGGCACGCCCGGCCCCTGGACGAGGCGGTGGCCCGGCTGGACCGGGCACGGGCCGCGCTGGAGGAACGTCACCCCGACTACTGGCACTTCCTCCAGGAGACGGAGGCGGTGCGGGAGGCGGTGGCCGCGGTCGTGGGTGACATCCGCTCGACCCGCGGCGGCCCGCACCACTGACGGGCCGGCCCGCGGCCCCCGACCCTCGTCCCCCGGCCCTCGGCCCCCGACAGCGCATCCGTCCGTCCGTGCGCGGAGGAACCGGGGGCAGGCGCCTCCTCGGCGCCGACCCCTCGACCGGGTGCCCCCACCGCCGGACCTCGCGAAATAGTTGATTTGCGTAGTTAATTGCCGGTATCGGGCCGCTCGTGCGAGGCTGCTGGACGGCCCCGGCCGGGGACGGACACCCCGGCCCGCCCGGCCGACCGCCGTCCCGCACCCCTGCCGTCAGGAAAGGAAGACGCCTTCCCGGGAGGAAGCACATGGAGTTCCCCACCGTCCCCCGCCTCCGCGGCCCGGACGTGCTGACCTTCGGGGAGACCGTCGTGGCGCTGAGCGCGGCGGAACCGTTGCGCCCCGGCGGGCCACTGGTCCTCTCGGTCACCGGACCCGAGTCCTCGGTGGCCCTGGCCCTGGCCGGACGGGGCCACCGGGTCCGCTGGGCGGGGGCCGTGGGCGAGGACCCGGCGGGCCGCCTCGTCCTCGACGCGCTCGCGGCTCGGGGCGTGGACGTCAGCGGCGCCCAGCGCGACCCCGGGGCCCGCACCGGCCTGCTGCTCACCGGACCGGACGCGGGGCCGCTCCCCGGACCGGCGGTCTCGGCCGCGGCCCGGATCCGCTCCTGCGAGGTGCAGCGGGTCTTCGCGGAGGCCCCGCCCCGCCTGCTGTACCTGACGGACGCGTCGGCGCCCTCGCGGGAGGCCCGGTCGGCGGCGCAGCTGGCCCTGCGGATGGCCGCCGAGCACTCCGCCCTGGTCTGCCTGGACCTGCGGAACGTGTCGGCGACCGGGACCGGGCCGCTGCCCGGATCCGTGGACGTCTGGCTCCCCTCCGCGGACCTCGTGATCCTCGCCGAGGAGCGGCCCGCGACCACCCGCACCGCGCCCCGTACCGCTCCCGCCGGAGCGGTGCCGCCCCGGGTCCGGGACCTGCTCGGCCGGGGCCCCGGGGAGGTGCTGGTGCGCTGGGCGGACGGCGGGGCCTCGGCCTACCGCCTCGGCGGTGAGGGCGAAGACGAAGGCCGGGGCGAGGGGCTGCACGCGGCACCGGCTCCGGCGGCGCTCCCCCGCACTCCGGCCGTGCCCGGCCTGCCGGTCACGGCCGCCGACGCCTTCGCCGCCGCATACCTCTCGGGACTCCTCTCGGGTGCCGACTCCCGGCGACGCCTCGACCGCGCGGTGGCCGCGGCCCGCGCCGGAACCGACCCGCACACCGGGCCCGACGCCCCCGGCTCCCCGGAGCGGGTCGAGTCGGACGGTCCCCGGCGGTACGTTCCGGAAGGAGCGTTCCCGGGGGTGGGCGCCTGCGCTTAGCCTGGGCGCATGCCTCGATACGAGTACCGCTGCCGGACCTGCGGCGACACCTTCGAACTGAACCGTCCGATGGCGGAGTCCTCCGCCCCCGCGGCCTGCCCCGCCGGGCACGACGACACCGTGAAGCTGCTGTCCGCCGTCGCGGTCGGCGGCACCGCCGCGGCCCCCGCGCGCCCGGCCGGCGGCGGCTGCTGCGGGGGCGGCGGCTGCGGCTGATCAGGGACGGCTCCCCGGAACCGCGCCTCGGGCGGGGGCGAGAGCCC
>NZ_JBEOSD010000246.1:0-7641 GCF_040302735.1 Streptomyces sp. NPDC097619
GGTCGCCGGTGCCGTCCGGGGTGCCGGTGCGGGAGCCGAGGTCGCGGCGGACGGCGGCGCCGCCGGTCACGGTGACCGTGCCCGAACCCAGGGCGACGGGTGCGGGGGCCTGGCTGCCCGTGCCGGTGAGGGTCCAGGTCAGCGGGCCGTTGGCGGGGAGTCCGCCGTCAGCGGTGCGGCCCTTCCAGGCGGCGGCGATGGTGGAGCCGGCGCCGCCCTTGAGGGTGGTGACGGTCTTCCCGGCACGGTCCGTCAGGGTCACCGCCCAGTGCGCGGCGGGCCGGGTGAGCTTCCAGACCGGGGCCCACACCGTCTTCCTGCCGTCGCTGCCCGCGAGCGGGGCGGTCGAGGGCACGGCCGAGGAGCCGATCCGGAGCCCGGCCTCGCCGTCGGCGCGGACGGCGCGGAGGGTGCGGTACTCCTCGCCGTGGTCCTCGGAGTAGAGGAGGGTGGCGGAGCCGGCGGGTCCGGCGCCGACCACGGGCACCACCCCGATGTCGCTCGCCCCCGGTACCGGCCTCGGCTCGGACCACGTGTCGTCGGCGGAGGTGCGGGCGGCGTGGACCACGGCGTTGTTCCAGGAGGACGGGAGGACCTCGGTCCACTCCTCCCAGACCACGTGCACGGTGCCGTCGGGTCCGATGGAGGCGTCGGCGACGCCCTCGTCCCCGCCCCCGCCGTGGAGGGTCTTCTTGTCGGTCCAGGCGGTGGCACCGGACCTGAGGGTGGAGGTGCGGTGACCGGAGTCGACGTGATCGCCGGCGTCGCGCCAGTCGCGCCAGACCACGGTCACGTCGCCGTCCGGGGCGATGAGGGGCTCGGGGGCGGGCACCTGCCCCTCGGAGCCGGAGAGCGGCACGGGGAGGGCCTTGCCCCAGGTCGCGCTGCCGGCGGGGCGGAGTGAGCCCCAGACCGCCGTGGTGGCGTCGTCGTCCTCCTGGCCGGTCGTCCAGGTCAGGGCCAGCAGGCCGGAGGGCCCGGCGGCGATCCGGGGCGCGCGCGTCGTGGCCTGCTGCGCGGTCCGGGCCTCCGGCGCGCCCCAGGCGGCGCTCGGGGTGGGGCGGGTGACCGTCTCCACGGCCGCGAGGGCCTGCCGCTCGGCCGTCGCCGGGGCACTGGTCCGCAGCAGGGCCACGGTGGCCTCGCCCCGGCCGTCCACGGCGAGGTCGGCCCCGCTGACGGTGCCGGTCGGGCCGTCGGAGGCGACGGTCACGGGGGCGGACCAGGTGCCGTCCGCCGCCCGGTCGGCCACGCTGATCCGCCAGTCCCCGCCCGCGACGGGGCGGGAGGACCAGACGGCGGTCGCGGTGCCGTGCGGGCCCGTGGCGAGTTCGACGGCGCCGAGCGCCCGCCCGGCCGCGGCGGGCAGTACCTCGGCGGGCGCGGACCAGGTCCCGCCGGCGAGGACGGCGGACCTCAGCCGGGCCGGGCCGGTGGCGCCGTCGCCGCGGTCGGAGGGGTACTCGACCCATAGGGCGGTGACCCGCCCGTCCGCGCCGGGGACCAGGCGCAGCAGCGTGTCGGAGCCCGCCTGGGGGACGGTGGCCAGTTTCCGGGCTGGTCCCCACCGGTCGTTGCCCGGGGGGCGGGTGGCCACGTGCAGGGTGTGGCCGGTGCCGAGGGTCTGCCACCAGGCGGCGACGCCGGTCCCGTCGGAGGCGGTGGCGGCGCGGAAGGTGCCGAAGAGGCCGGTGGGGCCCACGTCGGCGGGCTTCTGCCAGGCCGGGAGCGGGGCCGCGACGGCGGTTCCGGTGGTGAGCAGCGGTGTGAGGGCGACGCCGGAGACGAGCAGCGCGCCGGCCGTCGCGGCGGCGGCGAGCCGGTTCCCTGAGCGGGCGTGTCGGTGCATGGGATGCGGGTCCTTTCCCCCCGTGGAGCGCGCGGGGCGCTCGCACTGACGGCCGTCGGCCTGTGGGCCGGGGCCGGTGGTGCGCGAACGGGGCGAGCCGGACCCGTGGGGGTCCGGCTCGCCTTCGTTCACCGGGTTGGACGACCGAGCCCGGCCCCGGGTTGTACGGGGGGACCGGTTCCGCTTGTGGGCGGTGCGGTCACCAGGTGAAGCCCTGCTGGACCTCCATGCACGCGGCGGTGTCGTCGCCGTTGAGGGGGCGCGCCGAGTCGGGGGCGAAGCCGGTGGCGGGGGTGCCGGTGCCGGGGCTCGCGGTGCCCGCCGAACCGCCGGGGGAGGGGGGGGTGTCCGGGGCTCCGGGGTGGTCCCCGGTGCGCCAGTCGGCGCCCACGAACAGGGTGATCCCGGAGACGTCGGTGGAGCGCTGGACGGCCGTGGCGGGCAGTCCCAGGGCGTTGGCCACGGCCTGGGCGCCCGCGGCCTGGTCCAGCCCGGCGTAGCGGATCACGGTGGTGTCCTCGGCGGCGTCCTGGGTGTCGGGGACGGCCCGGGTGAAGCCCTTCGTCCGCAGCATCCCGGCCACTTCGGTGCCGCGGCCCTGGGCCTCCTCGGCGCCCTTGGTGCCGCCGGTGGCGTTGCGGACCATCACGGGCAGCCGGTCCGCGGCCACGTTCGGGCCGGGGGCCGTGGTCGCGGCGCCCGTCGGTGCGGTGGACGGGGACGGCGCGGGGGAGGCGGAAGCGGAGGCGGCCTTCCCGGAGGGCTTGCCGTCGAGGGGGACGTCGTCGCGGACCATCGCGAAGAGCTTCTGGGCGTCGCCCTCCTTGGGCTCCACCTTGCCCGCGAGCCGGTTGCTGTAGACCCAGGGCATCGTGGTCATGGTGATGCGGGCCGGCGGGACCTTCTTGAGCTCCATGCTCAGGTCGAAGAGCTTGTCGATGCCGTCGAGCCCGGTGTCCACGACCATGGCCCGGGTGGCGGCCTCGGCGAGGGCGTGCAGCTTGAGCGGGTTGGCGAGGTTGGCGTTCTTCCGGAACTGCCGGGCCATCGAGTTCATGTACATGTGCTGCGCGTGGGTGCGGGCCAGGTCGGTGCCGTCCTCGAACCCGTAGCGGGTGCGCAGCCATTGGAGGGCCTGGACGCCCTGGATGACGTTCTCGCCCTTGGTCAGCTTGAGGCCGGAGCCGTGGCCCTTGCTGTCCCGGGAGAAGACGTTGTCGGTGACGCAGACCGGGACCCCGCCTATGGCGTCGGCCATGGCGACCACGCCCTTGAAGTCGATCATCATGAAGTGGTCGACGGGGATGCCGGTCAGCGCCTGCCAGGTGGCCACCGTGCAGCCGGGGCCGCCGCGCCCGAGGGACTCGTTGGTGAGCCGGTAGGTCCGGGTGGCCTCGTACACCTTGCCGTCGGTGTCGGTGCACTTGGGCATCTTCAGCAGGGTGTCGCGCGGCATGCTGATCACGGACATGTTGCTGCGGTCCGCGGAGAGGTGGAGCAGCATCTGCACGTCGGCGAGGGGCGTGCCGCCGAAGGTCTCGCGGGCGCCGCCCAGGTCCTGGTTGGCCTGGTCGTCCCGGGCGTCGGAGCCGATGAGCAGGATGTTCAGCGGGGTCTGGCCGAAGGCGTTGGGGCGGGCCGCGGCCAGCTTGTTGTCGCCCAGGTCCAGGGCGTCGGTCTGGATGGCGTCGCTGAGGTGCCGGTAGTAGAGGTACCCGGCCCCGGAGGTGATCAGCACCAGGACGGCGAGGGCGGTGGAGATCCGGCGGAGCCAGCGCCCCCGGCGGCGGCGCGGGGCGGCGGTGCCCTCGCGGGGGCCGGTCCGGCCCGGGCCGCGGGGGCCGCGCGGGGCCCGGGGGCCCCGGCGGGAGCGGCGGGTCCGGTCGGACGTCGCGGGGGAGCCCGCGGTGCCCGCCCCGGCTATGCCGGCGGGGCCGTCGGCTATGCCCTCGGAGTCCCCGGCCGTGTCGCCGGAGCCGTCCGGGCCCTCGGCCGTGCCGTCGGTGCCGTGGTCCTCCGCGGCACCGCCGCCCGCCCCCGTGGGCGCGCCCTCCCCCCGCATGCTGCTCTGCCTCACCGTTCCCCCTAGATCATCCTGACGCGTCAGGAAGTGTTCGCGGTCGCCGCGGTCGCGGGCCGTCCTCGCCCGCCGACGGCCCCGTACGGCGCGGCGGTTCCTGCTTCCGGCCGCCGACTGCCGTGTGCAGTGCGGCGGTTCCTGCTCTTCGACCGCCGACTGCTGTTCGCGGTGCGGTGGTTCCTACTTCGCGCAGACCTTCTTGTCGGCCTCGACGCGCTGGATGTCGGCCGGCGCCTCGGTGGGTGCCGTGAGCGAGATCCCCGGCCCCTTGAAGTCCGCGCCCAGGGTCAGCGTCATCGGTGTCCCGGGGGCCGCGTCCTGGGTGCCCGGCTTCAGGGCCTCCGCGGGCAGGCCCATCAGGTCCGCGAGGGCCCTGGCCTGGGCGGCCTGGTCGGGAGCGTAGGCCAGGCTGGTCTTCTTCAGCTTCTCGGGGGCGTTCCCGAGGTTGCTGGACTTGCCGACGCCCTTGTCCACCTGGAGCCAGCGCAGGGTGGTCGAGGCCGAACCCTGCGGACCGCCGCCGTTGTACAGGTTCACGCGGATCTCGGAGGCGGGGGCCCGGTCGCCCTGGAGCAGCGCCTCCTGGGCGGCCTCCTTGGCGTCCTTGGCGGCCTTCTCCTGCTGCTTCACCTCGGTGAGCGAGGTGTCCGACTGGATCATCTGGAGGAGGGGCTGGGCCTTGGCCTGGTTGACGACGACCGTGGCCTTGATCCGTTCCGCCGGGTTGTCGTCCACCGGCAGGGTGGTGAAGGTGATGTTCTTCGGGTTGACGCCCTTGAGCTCCTGCCCGAGTCCCACCAGCTTCGTGATGCTCCCTATCCCGGTGTCCACGGACAGCGCCTTGGTGCCCGCCTCCGCGAGGGAGAAGAGCTTCTTCGGGCTGGTCAGCGTGCCCTTGGAGGTCATCTCGCGGATCATCGAGGACAGGAAGGCCTGCTGGGTCTTGATCCGGTCCAGGTCGCTCTCGTTGCCGAAGGCGTGCCGGGTGCGGACGAAGGCGAGGGCCTGCTCGCCCTCCAGGCGGTGGTCGCCCTTGGTCAGCTTCAGCTTGGACTTCTTGTCGTCCACGTCCTTGTCCACGCAGACGGGCACGCCGCCGACGGCGGTGCTGAGGGTCTTCACGGCGTTGAAGTCGGCCATCATGAAGTGGTCGACCGGCACGCCGGTGAGCTGTTGGACGGTGCGCATGGTGCAGCCCGGGTCGCGGCCCGACTGCCCCAGGCTGGTGTTGAACCGCACCCCGGTCTGGCCGGGGATCACCTTGGTGCTGCCGTCCTCCTGCTTGGTGGGGCAGTCCGGGATGTCGGTGATCAGGTCGCGGGGGATGGACAGCGCGGTGGCGTTCGTCCGGTCCTTGGAGACGTGGAACAGGATCGTGGTGTCGGCGTGCCCGTCGCTGTTCTTGTCGCCGTAGCCGTCGTTGCCGTCGCCGGTCCGCTTGTCGGTGCCGAGGATCAGGATGTTGATGGCCTGGTCCTTCTTGAAGCCGCCGCTGCCCGCGCCGAGCACGTCCGTGGTCTTGAGGTTGCCGTTGAGGTGCTCGAAGTACAGGTAGGCGCCCACGGAGGCGGTCACCACCACGAAGGCGGCGGCGCCGCCCGCGATCTTCAGCCCGCGTTTGCCGGGGGGCTTGCCGCCCTTGCGCTTGCGGGCCCCGCGTCGGCCGCCGGGCGGCGGGGTGTCCCCGCGCCGGGGTCCGGGGACGCCGGGAGCGGTGCGCGGGCTCCGGCCGGGTGCCTCGGTGGCCGCACCCGCTGCGGGGGCCGCTCTGCGGGTACGGGTCACGGCCTCGCGGGCCGCGGTTCTCGGGGCCGCCGCAGGGGTCGGCCGCTGCCCAGCGGAGTGGTCCAGTCGCAGTTCGTAGTTGCCGGTGCTGGGGTTGAGGACCCACTGGTCTGCGGGGTCGATTTCATCCGCCCGCCCACGGCCTTGCGCATCCACGGTTGTCTGAGTCCTCCGTCGGTGCCACACGAAGCGCCTCCCCCCAGGCGCTCGGTCATCGATCCGGCAGTGCACGGTCTGGTCGGACCGGGGCACCGGATCGCTCACCTTATCCGCCTGGTTCCGCTTCAAACCATGCTGGTGACAAACTCCACTCCCCTTATAACCGGGCAAAATTCGCATCCCACTCAGTGGGACGCTTCCCTTTTTCGATTGCTTTACCGGCAGGTCACCTCACCGCCGGTCGTCCCCGTGAAAGTGGGCACCGGAGCGGGGGTGGCCGGGGTCGTTCCCGAGGTGCCGGGGGTCTCCGCGGCCCCGCTCTCCTCGGTGTCCCCGGAGGCCCGCACCACCGTCACCGGCCGGTCCATGCGCAGCTGCTGGAACAGCCGTGCGGCATCGGGTTCGAGCAGCTGGTCCCGGTTCGGATTGCCCGGAAAGGGGCGGCGCGGCGCCGTCAGGAACCGCACCTCGTCCGCGGGGATGTCCCGCACGCTCCGGACGAAATCGTACAAACCCCTCAAGGAGGCCAGGTCGGGGTCGGTGGTGACCGCCGAGGTGGCGGCGTCCAGCAGCGGGTAGAGCCGCGCCGGGT
The DNA here is from genome assembly GCF_040302735.1 of Streptomyces sp. NPDC097619. Classification (NCBI taxonomy): domain Bacteria; kingdom Bacillati; phylum Actinomycetota; class Actinomycetes; order Kitasatosporales; family Streptomycetaceae; genus Streptomyces; species Streptomyces sp. NPDC097619. The sequence goes on from NZ_JBEOSD010000246.1 coordinate 6,466, forward strand.
TGAGCAGCACCCCGTTGCTCTGCACCTTCTCGACCAGGGAGGCCAGGAACTGCTGCTGGCGGCCCATGCGGTCGGTGTCGCTGCCGTTGCCCAGCGACTGCCGGGCCCGTACGAAGCCCAGCGCCTGCTCTCCGAGGAGCGTCTGGCGGCCCGCCGGAAGCTTCAGCTTCGCCTCGGTGTCGTCGATGGGCTGCTTCAGGCAGACCTCCACCCCGCCCACCGCGTCGATCATCTTCTTGAAGCCCTGGAAGTCCACCACCATGTGGTGGTCGATCCGGATCCCGGTCATCTTCTCGACCGTCCGGATCGTGCAGGCCGCACCCCCGAACTGGAAGGCCCAGTTGAACTGCGCGGTCTGCGCCGGGGTCCGGCTGCCGTCGGTGGCCCGGCAGGAGGGGATGTCCGTCACCAGGTCCCGCGGTATCGACACCGCCGTCGCGCTCTTCCGGTCGGCCGCCAGGTGCAACAGGATCGTGGTGTCCGACCGCTGCCCCTGACCCCGCCCGTACTGGCTGTTGGCGGTCCCGGCCCGCGAGTCCGAGCCGATCAGCAGGATGTTCTGCGCCCCGCGCACCGTGAGGGCGGGTCGCTCCTGCTCGTACCGCTCCAGCTCGTCGGCGGCCGTGGTGTCCGCCTTGATGTTCCCGTCGAGCTTCCGGTACAGCCACCAGCCGAGCCCCGCGCCCAGCAGCACCAGGAACGCCAGCCCGAGCCCGATCCACCGCAACAGCCTGCGCCGGCGCCGCGGGGCCGGGGGCTCGGCCCCGGGCCCCGGCAGCCCCGCCTGCGGCACGCCCGGCTGATCCGTCACGGCTGAGTCCATCCCCTCACGGCCTCGACACCGGCCGCCGGATACCGCCGCGACCTCCGTCGATCATCCGCCGCACCGCCACGCCCGGCCCTCGGGAACGGTCCCGTGCTCCGCCATGTGGGTGACAAATTCCGCATCGCCCCAGTTGAGCGGTGTGGGTGACCCCAGGGATCCCGGAGGATGAGGTCGGGGCGGGGTGCGGCTCACCGATCGCCCCCATCGCCGCCGCGGCTCGGATCTCGCCCCGCGAGGGGCAGCCGAACACCGACGGATGCACATCCCAGCCCCACCGGGGGACACATCTCAGCCTCGCCGGCGATTGAGGCGCGGGGGTCCGGGGGCGGAGCCCCCGAAACGGGGTCCGG
>NZ_JBEOSD010000247.1:0-7579 GCF_040302735.1 Streptomyces sp. NPDC097619
TCCGTGGGGTTCCGGCGGGGTGTGGATTGGGGTCCGGGCCGTCGTCCGCGGGGTCCTGCGAACTGCGGTGCTGCGGGTCAACGGGTGTCACCGACCTTGCCCGCCGGGGTCGCCGGCGGGCAAGGCAATTGAGCGAGTTCTGAGCTTGGCCGGCCGCTCCGGGGTCAGCCCCGGGCCGCCCCCTTCTTCCCCGCACCGGCGGGCTTCAGCCAACCCATGTCCTCGTAGTGCGGGGTGCCCAGACCGAAGGCACCGGCGTTGACCACGCCCGGCTTGGCCGCGACGAGCTCGGGCCGCTGGTAGAGGGGGATGGATCCGGCCGCCGCCCAGATCCGGGCGTCCGCCTTCCGCATCAGTTCCTGGGCCTCTTCGGCGTCCAGCTCGCCGAGCGCCTGGTCGAAGAGCTGGTCGATGTGGTCGGTGCCCACCCGGGTGTAATTCTGTTCGACGAGCAGCGAACCGTCCGCCGCCGGCTCCGGCTTCGCGTAGATCGGCCGGGCGTCCGTGGCCGGGAAGGCCGTGGCGGGCCAGGAGTACAGGGCCAGGTCGTACTGGCCGGAGGCCACGTGGTCCTTGAAGAAGGAGTCGTCGGCCACCCGCGTCGTCTCGGTGTGGATCCCGACGCGCTCCAGCATCTGCGAGATCCGGTCCCCCACCGCGCGCAGGGCCTCCGAACCGGGCCCGGCCGGCAGGACGAACCGCAGGGTCAGCGGCTTGCCGTCCTTGGCGAGCAGGTTCCCCGTGCCGCGGGCCCGCCCGGCTGGGGCCTTGGCGGCCCCGGCCTCCTTGGCGTCGGCCCGCTCGGCGGCCTCCTCCTCGGCGGCGGCGCCCGGGCGCTTGCCGTCCTCGCGGTCCCCGAGCCCGTCCAGGGTCTCGGCCTGGGCCAGGAGCGAGCCCTCCTGCTGGGCGGCCAGCGGGGCCGGGGCCATCACGGCCCGGCCGCCGGCGCGGTCGGAGGCGGTGTCGGCGTCGACGATCTCGCCGTCGGCCCCGGGCAGGGCGCCCTCCGGCAGCTCCGCCGCGCGCGGCCCGCCCTCCGCGGGACCGGCCCCGTCGTTGACGGCCCGCAGCCCGGGCGCGGCGGCGTTCTTCCCGTCCGCCGCCGCGTCCGCGGATCCGGCCGCGGCCCCGGCCCCGTTCTTGCCGTCGTCGCCGACGATGTACAGCCCGTCGTCGCCCGTGCCGTTGCCGGCGCCGCTGCCCGCCTGGGGGGTCTTGCCGTCGTCTGCGGTCCCGGCCTCGGCACCCGCGCCGGTGCCCTCGCCGGCCCCGGTCAGCGCACCGCCGCGGCGCCAGCCGGCGTCGGCGAGGAGGGCCTGCGCGGCCTGGGTGTCCTGGGCGCCCAGCGCTCCGCTGCCGTCCGTGTAGCCCGCCTGTCCGGCCAGGGCCAGGTGGCTGCCGACCGGCTTCACCGGCAGCCCCAGCGGCTTCAGCACCAGCTCGGCCAGGGCCTCCCGGTCCAGGGCGCGGGCCACGGCCCGGCGGACCCGCTCGTCGCTCAGCGGGCCGGAGGCTCCGTTGAGGGCGAGCTGGGTGTAGGCGGGCTCCAGGGACTTGCGGACCCGGTACCCGGCCAGCGCCGCCTGCTCGGCCGCGTACGTGCGGACCGCGGCGGCGTTCCGCTTCCGGGCGGCCTGCTCCACCTCCGCCTTCTCCTCGGCGGAGCCGTGCGCCACCGCCCAGGACATCAGGGCCTGTCCGGTGGTGCGCCGGGCGCCCGGACCGTGGGCGAGCGGGGCGCCGGCCGCGCCGCGCTCGGCGTCGCGGGCCGCCAGGGCGATCCGGTCGGCCCCCGTGCGGTCCACGCCGGCCAGGTCCACCCGGCCCGCGGCCAGGGCCGCCGCCCGCTCGGCCCGCGGCACCGCCGTCAGCACCAGGGTGTCGAGCTTGGCCGGGCGGCCCCACCAGCGGGGGTTCCGCGAGAGGGCGGCCGTTCCGGTCTTCTTGTCGATGGCCCCGAGGGTGAAGGGCCCCGCCGTGACCTTGAGGGCGCCGCGAGCCCCTTCGTTGAAGGCGTCCGGGGTGCCCGTGACCTGCTTGGGGTAGAGCGGGCTGAACAGCGACCGCCAGTCGGCGTACGGCTTGGCGAAGGTGACCCGGACCTCCAGGTCGTTGCCGCCGCGCTCGATCTTCTCGATGCGGTCGTATCCGGCGTTGCGGGCCGTCCAGTAGGCCGAGTCCTTGCCGTTGAGGGCCCGCCACTGGGCGACGAAGTCGGCGGCGCCGATCTCCCGGCCGTCGCTCCACACCGCCTGCTGGTGCAGCTTGTACAGCACGACCTGCTTGGGCTCGGTCTCGACGACCTCGGCCTTCTCCAGGTAGTCCGGGTTCGCCACGGTCCGGCCGCGGGAGTCCAGGGTGAACAGGGCGGGCAGGACCGCCCCCGCGATCCGGGAGGTGGTCGCGTCGGCGTCCGCCTGGAAGGTGTTGAGGGTGTCGGGCAGCGAGTCCACCGCCCAGCGGAGCACCCCGCCGTCCGCGACCCGGTCCCGGGTCACCGCCCGGATGTCCTGCCCGGCCGCGGCCGGGCCGCTCTCGTCCCCGGGGGACCCGCAGGCGGCCAGCAGCGGCAGCGCGAGGACGCCCGAGGTGAACAGCGCCAGTGATCTGCGCCTTCTCTGGGACATGGAGGGACCTCCGGGAGCGGGACCGTGATGATCACGAATGGCGGTATATGGAGCTGATCACACTGGTGACGGGACCCACTGAAGGCGACCGCCCGCCCCGCCCCCCGCACCCGGGCCGCGCCACGCCGCGAACCCCACCCGTGCGGACCAACACCCGCCGGCCCCGCCGCACCGCACCGCGCGCCCCGTCCGTCCCCCGGGGCACGCCGGTGACGCGCCGGGACGCGGTGCGCGAGGGGCGCGCGTTCCGGCCGCGCACGCCCGCAATCCCTGCACGTCCCTTCACAACCGGGGGCCCCAGGCGCGACACTCTCAGGCGCACATGCACGCCGCCGCCGCACCCCGCGGAAGTGAGGGCACGTCATGTCCCTGCACGACGAGTTGAACGCCGTACTGCACCGGCTCGACGATCTCGCGGCCAAGGTCGAACGACTGGAACGCGCCGCAGCAGCAGCTCCCCCGGCCCGCCCCCCGGCGGGCGCCCCGCCCGGCATGGTCACCGTCCCGGAGACCCCCTACGACGGCGCCCTGTGGACCGACGCCGACGACGAGGGCCTCGGACGGCCCCCGGGCCCGGCCCGACCCGGACCCCGCGGCCGCCGCGCGCCCTGAGCCCGCCCGCCGCCGCGTCCGGCCCGCCCCGCCCCTCTCCTCAGCCCACTCCTCGACGGAGTCCCCCTTGGCCACAGGAACGGAACCGACCGCCGGCACCGGCGGCGTGCACAGCCCCTCCCGCGCCGCGATCCCGGCCCGCCACCTGCGCACCGACCGCTGGTGGCTCTCGCCCGCCGCGACCGCGGCCGGGCTGCTCGCCTTCATCGCGTACTCCACCTGGCGGGCCTTCGCCAACGCCGACTACTACGCGGCCCCGTACGTCTCGCCGTTCTACTCGCCCTGTCTGGCGGAGAACTGCGTCCCGATGCGGAACGGCCCCAACTGGGAGCTGTTCGGCAGCTGGTGGGGGTTGTCCCCGGCGCTGCTCATCCTGGTGTTCCCGCTGGGCTTCCGGCTGACCTGCTACTACTACCGGAAGGCCTACTACCGGGGGTTCTGGGCCTCGCCGCCCGCCTGCGCGGTGGCGGAGCCGCACGCGAAGTACTCCGGCGAGACCCGTTTCCCGCTGGTGCTGCAGAACCTCCACCGGTACGCCTTCTACGCCGCGCTGCCGGTGGCCGCCATCCTCACCTACGACACGGTGCTGACCTTCCGCGACGCGGACTACGTCTGGGGCCATCTGGGCCTGGGCGGTCTGGTCTTCCTCGCGAACACCGTGCTGATCTGGGCTTACACCCTGTCCTGCCACTCCTGCCGGCACATCATCGGCGGCCGGCTGCGGCACTTCTCGAAGCATCCGGTGCGGTACCGGCTGTGGGGCTGGGTGGGCCGGCTCAACTCCCGCCACATGCAGCTGGCCTGGGCCTCCCTGGTCTCCGTGGCCGTCTGCGACCTGTACGTCTACCTGCTCGCCACCGGCGCCTTCACCGACCCGAGGATCTTCTGACATGGCCCAAGTCGACCGCCAGCAATGGGACGTGATCGTGGTGGGCGCGGGCGGTGCCGGCCTGCGCGCCGCCATCGAGGCCCGGGAACGGGGCGCCCGTACCGCGGTGATCTGCAAGTCCCTGTTCGGCAAGGCGCACACGGTGATGGCCGAGGGCGGCATCGCGGCGTCCATGGGCAACGTCAACGACGGGGACAACTGGCAGGTCCACTTCCGGGACACCATGCGCGGCGGGAAGTTCCTGAACCAGTGGCGGATGGCGGAGCTGCACGCCCAGGAGGCCCCGGACCGGGTCTGGGAGCTGGAGACCTGGGGGGCGCTCTTCGACCGCACCCCGGACGGCCGGATCTCGCAGCGGAACTTCGGCGGCCACGAGTACCCGCGGCTGGCGCACGTGGGCGACCGGACCGGCCTGGAGCTGATCCGCACCCTCCAGCAGAAGACGGTCGCCCTCCAGCAGGAGGACTTCGCGGAGACCGGCGACCACGAGTCCCGGCTGAAGGTCTTCCAGGAGTGCACGGTCACCCGGATCCTCAAGGACGGGGACCGGGTCGCCGGGGTGTTCTGCTACGAGCGGGAGTCGGGCCGCTTCTTCGTCCTGGAGGCCCCCGCGGTGGTGCTCGCCACCGGCGGGATCGGCAAGTCCTTCAAGACGACCTCGAACTCGTGGGAGTACACCGGGGACGGGCACGCCCTGGCCCTGCTGGCGGGTGCCCCGCTGCTGAACATGGAGTTCGTGCAGTTCCATCCGACGGGCATGGTCTGGCCGCCGTCCGTGAAGGGGATCCTGGTCACGGAGTCGGTGCGCGGGGACGGCGGGGTGCTGCGCAACTCCGAGGGGAAGCGCTTCATGTTCGACTACGTCCCGGACGTCTTCAAGGAGAAGTACGCCGAGACGGAGGCCGAGGGCGACCGCTGGTACGAGGACCCGGACCACAACCGGCGGCCCCCCGAGCTGCTGCCCCGGGACGAGGTGGCGCGGGCCATCAACGCCGAGGTGAAGGCGGGCCGGGGCTCCCCGCACGGCGGAGTGTTCCTGGACGTGTCCACCCGGATGCCCGCGGAGCGGATCCGGCGGCGGCTGCCGTCCATGTACCACCAGTTCAAGGAGCTGGCGGACGTGGACATCACGGCGGAGCCGATGGAGGTCGGCCCGACCTGCCACTACGTGATGGGCGGGATCGCGGTGGACTCGGAGACCGCGGCGACCCCGGGGGTGCCGGGGCTGTTCGCGGCCGGGGAGGTCGCGGGCGGCATGCACGGCTCCAACCGGCTGGGCGGCAACAGCCTCTCGGACCTCCTGGTCTTCGGCCGGCGGGCCGGACTGCACGCGGCCGCGCACGCCGCCGGCGCCGCGGAGCGGCCCGCCGTGGCGCAGCGGGAGGTGGACGCGGCGGCCGCGGAGGCCCTGGCCCCGTTCCGCGCCGAGGACGGCACGGAGGGCCCGGCGGAGAACCCGTACGCCCTGCACCAGGAGCTCCAGCAGACCATGAACGACCTGGTGGGGATCATCCGCCGGGAGCCGGAGATGGCGGAGGCCCTGGAGCGGCTGGCCGCGCTGCGGGTCCGGGCCCGGCGGGCCGGGGTGGAGGGGCACCGGCAGTTCAACCCCGGCTGGCACCTGGCCCTGGACCTGCGGAACATGCTGCTGGTCAGCGAGTGCGTGGCGCGGGCGGCCCTGGAGCGCACCGAGAGCCGGGGCGGGCACACCCGGGAGGACTGCCCGGAGATGGACCGGCAGTGGCGCCCGGTGAACCTGCTCTGCCGTCCGGTGCTGCCGGTACCGGAGGACCCGGCGGCGGCCCGGATCGCGCTGGAACGGGTCCGGACCGATCCCGTCCGTCCGGACCTGCTCGCCCTGTTCGAGAAGGAAGAACTGGTCAAGTACCTCTCCGAAGAGGAGCTCTGAGATGAGCGCGTACGAGGCGAGCTTCCGGGTGTGGCGCGGGGACGCGACCGGCGGGGAGCTGCGGGACTTCACGGTCGAGGTGCACGAGGGCGAGGTGGTCCTCGACATCGTGCACCGGCTCCAGGCCACCCAGGCCGCCGATCTCGCGGTCCGCTGGAACTGCAAGGCCGGCAAGTGCGGCTCGTGCAGCGCGGAGGTCAACGGGCGGCCGCGGTTGATGTGCATGACCCGGATGTCGGTGTTCGACCGGGAGGAGACCGTCACGATCACCCCGCTGCGGGCCTTCCCGGTGGTCCGCGACCTGGTGACGGACGTGTCCTTCAACTACGCCAAGGCCCGGGAGGTGCCGGCCTTCGTGCCCCCGCCGGGGGTGGGACCGGGCGAGTACCGGATGCAACAGGTGGACGTGGACCGCTCGCAGGAGTTCCGCAAGTGCATCGAGTGCTTCCTGTGCCAGGACACCTGCCACGTGGTCCGTGACCACGAGGAGAACAAGCCCGCCTTCGCGGGGCCGAGGTTCCTGATGCGGGTGGCGGAGCTGGACATGCACCCCTTGGACGCGGCCGCCGAGTCCGGGCTGGACCGCAAGCGCACCGCCCAGGAGGAGCACGGCCTGGGCTACTGCAACATCACCAAGTGCTGCACGGAGGTCTGCCCGGAGGGCATCCGGATCACCGACAACGCCCTGATCCCGCTGAAGGAGCGGGTGGTGGACCGGAAGTTCGATCCGCTGGTGTGGCTGGGCAGCAGGATCGGGCGCCGGACCGACCCCGGCCGGTAACCCCGCGTTCAACCGCCAGGACGGCCCGCGCGGTACACAATGCCCCCTGGAAACATGTCGGTTGACGACACGCCAGGGGGCATTGCGGTGCAAGCGGGGGAGCTGCTCGGAGAGCGGTACCGGCTCGACGCGCGGCTGGGCCGGGGCGGCATGGGGGAGGTGTGGAGCGGCCGGGACCTGCTGCTGGAGCGTCCGGTGGCGGTGAAGGTGCTGCTGGACACGGTGACGATGGAGGAGGCCGTGGTCCGCTTCCGCCGGGAGGCCACCCTGGGAGCCCGCCTCCAGCACCAGGGGATCACGGTGGTCCACGACGTGGGCCGGCAGGCGGGTCCCGACGGGGACCGGCTGTTCATCGTCATGGAGCTGCTGGCGGGCGAGGACCTGGCGGCCGTGCTGTCCCGCGCCCCGCACGGGCTGCCGGTGGCCCGCGCGGTGGACCTGGCCCTCCAGACGGCCCGGGCGCTGGCCGCCGCGCACGAGCGGGGCGTGGTCCACCGCGACCTGAAGCCGGCGAACCTCTTCCTGCTGCCCGGGGACCGGCTGAAGATCTGCGACTTCGGGATCGCGCACTCCGCGGACGCCACGGCGGGCATCACGGTCACCGGCCGGGTCTTCGGCACCCCCGCCTACATGGCCCCGGAGCAGTGGCGCGGGGAACGCGTCGACGCCCGCTGCGACCTGTACGCCCTGGGCTGCGTGCTGTACGCGCTGCTGACCGGGGAACCACCCTTCGGCGTGGCGGAGCAGGCGTTCGTCCTGCT
>NZ_JBEOSD010000248.1:0-7467 GCF_040302735.1 Streptomyces sp. NPDC097619
TTCGCCGCCCCCGCGGTCCTGGCCCGGCGCCCCGCGTGACCCGGCCCCCGGGCGGCGCCCGGGAAGCCCGGCGGGGCGCCCCGGCCGCCGGCCGGGGCGCCCCTCGTCGTGCGTCGCGGTCCGCCCGGTCAGGAGGCGGTCGCGGCTTCCTCCTCGGCGGGCCGCCGGTGGCGGCCCTGCGGCGGGGCGCTCTCCTGCTCGGTGGCGGCGGCCCCGCGGTGGCGGCCCCCCGCCGCCGTCAGCTCGGCCGTGGACTGCGCGGTTCTGGTTCCCGTGTCGGACATGATGGGACGTCATCCTCGTTCTCGGCTCGTGCCCGCCCGGTCCTCCAGCGGCCGGACGGTCCCCCGGCCGGTCATCCCATCACACCCGTTGGAGTCGGACGGAAGCGGGGTGTCACCGTCCGGCAAGCGGCGCCTGCTGGAGGGGAACCGGCCGGGTGGCGGCCGCGACGGCGGCCACCCGCACCTCCGGCGGGACCTGCGGAACCGTCAGCCGCACCACCCCGCAGGCCGCGCCGGGCAGCGCGTACGGCAGCCTCAGCACCCCCTCCCGGGTCCACAACCCCGTCCCGCCCAGCCAGCCCGCCGGGGCGCCCAGCCGGAACAGGTGCTTGTCCACCGGCCGCCACAGCCCCACCCCGCCGTCCCCCAGCCGCATCGCCACCGCGCAGCCCTCCGGCATCAGGACCTGACCCGGCTGCACCGCGAAGGGCACGGCGTCGGCCCCCACCGGGCGCAGGCACTCCGGGAAGCGGACGGGGCGGGGGCTGCCCAGCACCCCCCAGCCCAGGCGCGGTTCACCGGGGGCGTCGGAGCGGATCAGCAGGAGCCCGCTGTCGGGGTCGGCGAGCAGCAGCCGGTCCTCGCTGTCCTCGCCGATCTGGAGCAGCGGGGCGGTCTCCGCCTCCCCGGCCAGGTCCACGGCCACGGTCCGGGTCCGGCCGTCGCCCTGCCGGTCGGTGCGGTCCAGGGCCAGTGTCCGACCGGCCCGGTCCAGCCAGATCCCGCCCGCGCAGTCCCCGGGGACCGCGGTCAGCCGGCGCGGCCCGTCGGCGGCGGCCTCCCCGGTGAGGCACCAGATCTCGGTGCTGTCGCGGCCCACGGCCAGGGCGTAGGAGCTCCGGCCGTCGGGAGCGGGCGGCAGCAGTCGGACCCGGGACAGCCCGGCCGCCTCGATGCCGCCGAGGGCCAGCTCGCCGGTGCGGGGCCCGCCGGCCGCTCCGCTGGGGTAGAGCAGGGCGAAGAGGTGGCGGCCGGCGACCCGGCGGTGGATCAGCACCCGTCCGTCGGCCAGGGCCAGCAGTTCGCTGTCCGCCTCCTCGGGCTGCTCCATGGGGAGCGGTACGGCATAGGGCTCGGGACCGTCCAGGGTCCACCGCTCCGGGTAGCGGGCCTCGCCCTCCCCGGCGAGCCGGGCCGCGTAGGAGCCGTCCGCGGCGAGGGCGAAGCCGGTGAACTCCGGACCGGGAGCGGGCACGGGCGGCAGCGGCGGCGGAGCGGGCACGGCGGCGGGCACCGCGGCTCCCTCGATGCCGGCGCCCGGCGCGACCGGCCCGCCCTCGCCCTCGGGCCCGGCTTGGCCGTCGGCCTCGGCCTCGGCGTCGCCGTCCACGGCGGGCGGGCCCGGGGCGGTCCGGGAGCCTTCGGCCGCGACCGCACCCGTCTCGGGGGCGGGGGACTCCCCGGCGCCCGCGGCGTCGGGGGCGGAGCCGTCCGATCGTCCCTCCGGTCGTCCCTCCGGCCCCGCCGGATCCCGCGGCCCCGCGGGCTCTTCCGGCCCCTCGGGCCGGGGAGCGGGGCCGGCCGGAGCGGCGGTCCCTCCGGGTTCGATGGCACAGGTGGTCATCCGTGCGTCACCTCCGGCGAGGAAGCTAGTTTTCGGACGTCCGGGCCGACAACACGAGTCACCCGCCTTCACACATAAGGGTGGCCGCCCGGCGATTCGGCTGTGACCACGGCGACGACTGTGCTCCGACGGAGGTCTCCGCCGTCCCGGCCGCCGCTCCCGGCCCTCCCGTCACGGTCGGTCCGCCCCCGGGCGGGAGGGGCCGACGGCGGTACGGACGGTAGCCTTGGCTCCGTGCCCCGTCTGTCTGAAGTCATCGCCGCCCTCGACGCCCTGTGGCCCCCCGCGCGGGCCGAGCAGTGGGACGCCGTCGGCACCGTCTGCGGAGATCCCGACGCCGAGGTGTCCCGGGTGCTGTTCGCCGTGGACCCGGTCCAGGAGATCGTCGACGAGGCGGTGGAACTGGGCGCCGACCTGGTCGTCACCCACCATCCCCTGTACCTGCGGGGCACCACCACCGTCGCGGCCTCCACCTTCAAGGGCCGCGTGGTGCACACCCTGATCAGGAACGACATCGCCCTGCACGTGGCGCACACGAACGCCGACACCGCCGACCCCGGGGTCTCCGACGCCCTCGCCGGCGCCCTGGACCTGCGGATCACCGGCCCGCTCGTGCCCGACCCCACCGACCCGGAAGGGCGTCGCGGTCTCGGCCGGCTGTGCGAACTGGACCACCCCGAGACCCTCCGCGAGTTCGCCGCCCGGGCCGCCGCCCGGTTGCCGCGCACCGCCCAGGGCATCCGGGTCGCCGGCGATCCCGAGCAGCCGATCCGCACCGTCGCCGTCAGCGGCGGCTCCGGAGACAGCCTCTTCGACCGCGTCCGGGCCGCCGGCGTGGACGCTTTCCTCACCGCCGACCTGCGCCACCACCCGGCCTCCGAGGCCCGCGAGACGAGCCCCCTGGCCCTCCTCGACGCCGCCCACTGGGCCACCGAGTGGCCCTGGTGCGAGCAGGCGGCCGCCCAACTCGACGCGGTGTCCGACCGGCACGGCTGGGGCCTGCGCACCCACGTGTCCCGAGCGGTCACCGACCCGTGGACGGCCCACGCGCCCTCCACGGACCACACTCCTCCGTCCCCTTCTTCTATCTCTGGAGCCCCCAACTGAACGCCGAGCCCGCCGACCAGATCCGACTTCTCGACGTCCAGGCCCTGGACGTGCGGCTGTCGCAGCTCGCCCACAAGCGCAGGTCGCTGCCCGAGCACGCCGAGCTCGACTCCCTCACCAAGGACCTCGCCCAGCAGCGGGACCTGCTCGTCGCCGCGCAGACGCAGGAGAGCGACACCCAGCGCGAGCAGACCAAGGCGGAGCAGGACGTCGACCAGGTCCGCCAGCGCGCGGTCCGCGACCAGCAGCGCCTGGACTCCGGCGCCGTGACCTCTCCGAAGGACCTGGAGAACCTCCAGCGCGAGATCGTCTCCCTCGCCAAGCGCCAGGGCGACCTGGAGGACGTGGTCCTGGAGGTCATGGAGCGTCGTGAGGCCGCCCAGGAGCGGGTGGCCGAGCTCACCGAGCGGGTCTCCTCCCTCCAGGCCAAGACGGACGACGCCACCACCCGCCGTGACGCCGCCACCGGCGAGCTCGACGCCGAGACCGCCAAGGCAGAGAAGGACCGCGAGATCGTGGTCGGCTCGGTCCCGGCCGACCTCGTCGCCCTGTACGAGAAGATCCGCCTCAAGCAGAACGGCGTGGGCGCGGCCAAGCTGTACCAGCGCCGTTGCCTGGGCTGCCAGCTGGAGCTGGACGTGGCCGAGGTCAACGAGGTCAAGGCGGCCGCCGCGAACCAGGTCGTCCGTCACGAGAACTGCGGCCGCATCCTGGTCCGTACGGCCGACTCGGGCATCTGATGCGGCAGGGGGCGGGAGCGGTGCGTCTCGTCGTCGAGGCCGACGGCGGGTCCCGGGGCAACCCGGGGCCCGCGGGCTACGGCGCGGTGGTCCTGGACCCCGACAGCGGCGAGACCCTGGCCGAGCGGGCGGAGTTCATCGGCGTCGCCACGAACAACGTCGCCGAGTACAAGGGCCTCATCGCCGGACTCGCGGCCGTCCGCGAGCTCGCCCCCGACGCCGAGGTGCTGGTCCGCATGGACTCCAAGCTGGTCGTCGAGCAGATGTCCGGCCGTTGGAAGATCAAGCACCCGGACATGAAGCCGCTCGCCGCCGAGGCGGCCCGCATCCTGCCCGGCGGCCGGGTGCGGTACGAGTGGATCCCCCGCGAGCGGAACAAGCACGCGGACCGGCTCGCCAACGAGGCCATGGACGCCGGGAAGCGCGGGGAGCAGTGGTCCCCGAGCGCCTCCACGGCCGCCCTCGACGCCTCCGCCGCCCGCTCCCTGGCCGTCCCGCCGCCCTCCGGTCCCCCCGGGGACGCGGCGGCGGGCGCCTCGGCCGCCCGCGCCGCCCTCTCCGCCGCCCGCGCCACCCGGACCGCGCCGGCCCCGGCCCCGGGCGCGCCCGTGGACCCGCCCACGCTCTTCGACGCGGACCCGGCACCGGCTCCGGTCGCCCCGGTGGCCGCCGGGGGACCGGAAGAGGTGGAGGTGCCCGTGGTCGCCGCGCCGGGCTGGTCCGGGCCGGACCTGGGCACCCCCGCCACCTTCGTGCTGCTCCGGCACGGCGAGACCGCCCTCACCCCGCAGAAGCGCTTCTCCGGCAGCGGGGGCACCGACCCGGAGCTCTCCCCGGTCGGTCTCCGGCAGGCCGAGGGGGCGGCCCGTGCGCTCGCCGCCCGCGGCACGGTCGAGGCCGTGGTCAGCTCCCCGCTGCTGCGCTGCCGCCAGACCGCGCAGGCCGTCGCCGACCGGCTCGGGCTGCCCGTCACGGTGGACGAGGAACTGCGGGAGACCGACTTCGGGGCCTGGGAGGGGCTGAGCTTCGCGGAGGTCCGTGACCGGTACCCGGCCGACCTCGACGCCTGGCTGGCCTCCCCGGACGCCGCCCCCACCGGCGGCGGCGAGAGCTTCGCCGCGGTGGCCGTGCGCGTGGCGGCGGCCCGGGACCGGCTGCTGGCCGCCCACCGGGGACGCACCGTGCTCCTCGTCTCGCACGTCACCCCGGTCAAGACCCTGGTGCGACTGGCCCTGGGGGCGCCCCCGGAGTCCCTGTTCCGGATGGAGCTCTCGGCGGCCTCCCTGTCCGCGGTGGCGTACTACGCCGACGGCAACGCCTCCGTCCGCCTCTTCAACGACACCTCCCACCTGCGCTGACCCTCGCCGCGGCCCCGCCCGAGGGGGCGTCGGCGGGGACGCGGGCCGGTGGCGCGGGGCCCGGTCCGCCAGCCGGTAGCATGGTCACCACGGCAGACGAGCCGGGCGGACGGCCGCGTCGGGATCCTCGGATCCCGCCGAGGAACGTCCGGGCTCCACAGGGCAGGGTGGTGGGTAACGCCCACCCGGGGTGACCCGCGGGACAGTGCCACAGAGAACAGACCGCCGGGACCTGTACCCGTACAGGACCCGGTAAGGGTGAAACGGTGGTGTAAGAGACCACCAGCGCCTGAGGTGACTCAGGCGGCTAGGTAAACCCCACCCGGAGCAAGGTCAAGAGGGGTGGTCGTCTTCGGACGGCCGCCCTGCGCGGACGATCGAGGGCTGCCCGCCCGAGTCCGCGGGTAGACCGCACGAGGCCGGCGGCAACGCCGGTCCTAGATGGATGGCCGTCTCCCCGGCGACCGCGAGGTCTCCGGGCGACAGAACCCGGCGTACAGCCCGACTCGTCTGCCGCTCCACCGCCCCCGCCGCACCAGGCCGGAGGGCGGTTCCGCGTTTCCGGGCCCCGCATGCCCCTGGCTCGGCCCCGGACGCTCCGGGTCCCGGCCCCTCCGGTCGTGGGTTGACCTTGACGCTGCGGCAGGGTTTCTACTGGGTGCATGCGGATCGGAGAGATCGCCGGGCTCGTCGGGGTCACCACCCGGGCGGTGCGGCACTACCACCAGGTCGGGCTGTTGCCGGAGCCGGAGCGGCGGGCCAACGGGTACCGGCAGTACACCGTGCGCGACGCCGTCCTGCTCGCGCGCGTGCGGCGCTTGACCGAGCTGGGGCTCGGGCTGGACGAGGTGAAGGACGTGCTCGCCGAGGACGCGGGACGCGGGCTCGCCGAGGTCCTGGCCGAGCTGGACGCCGACCTGGCCCGGCAGGAGGCCGAGATCCGGGAGCGGCGCCGGAGGCTGGCCGCGCTGCTCGCGGAGCCCGGTGGGCCCGGACCCGTTTCGCCCGGCCTGGCCGCCCTGCTGGCCCGCGCGCCGGCGAGCGATTCCCCCGCCGCCGCCCTGGACCGGGAACACCTGGCCCTGTTGGACGCCACCGGGCACGGCGGGGAGCGGCTGTACGCCGTCCTCGGCCCGCTGGCCGAGGATCCGGCGGTGCTCGCGCTCTACGCCCGCCTCGACGCCCTCGCCGGAGCCGACCCCGACGACCCGAGGATCGGCCCGCTCGCCGAGGACCTGGTGGCCGCCGTGCCCGAGGAGGTGTTCGAGGCGGTCCGGGCCGCCGGGGCCGACGCGCCCCCGACCGCGGAACCGGCGGGCTTCCGGGAGGCCCTGCTCGCCGAGTTCGCCCCCGCGCAGGCCGAGGTGGTCCGCCGGGTGATGACGG
Organism: Streptomyces sp. NPDC097619; assembly: GCF_040302735.1. Taxonomy (NCBI): domain Bacteria; kingdom Bacillati; phylum Actinomycetota; class Actinomycetes; order Kitasatosporales; family Streptomycetaceae; genus Streptomyces; species Streptomyces sp. NPDC097619. The sequence continues at coordinate 6,440 of NZ_JBEOSD010000248.1, forward strand.
CCTTCATGGAGAGGGGACGGACGCCGTGACGGAGACGGAGACGGGAGTGGGAGTGGGAGTGGGGGTGGGCCGGGCGGGGCGGTTGCGGTGGGCGCGGCGGGCCGTGCTGGTGGCGGTCCCCGCCGAACTGGTGCTCGTGGCCCTGCTCGTGGCCGGGGTCCGGCCGCCCCCGGCGGTGCTCCTGGTCGCGGAGGTGGTGGTCCTGGCCGTGCTCGCGCTGGAGGCGTGGGTGTGGGGCGGGCTGTTTCGGGCCGCCCGCCGGGCCGGGGCCGGGCGCCGTCCGGCCGCGCGGGAGGCCGTCCGGGCCGTGGTCCCCGTACCGGTGCGGCGGCTGCTGCGCCACGAGCTGCTGGCGATGGCCTCCCTGGCGCTGTGGGCGGCGCGGCGGCGGCACGGGGTCCGGGCGGGGGAGCACGCCGCCCCTTACGCCGGGCCGCAGACCGCGATGATGTACGGGCTCGTCTTCGTCTCCCTCGTGGAGACGGTCGCCCTGGCCGTGCTCATCCCCTGGCCCGCGGTGCACCGGGTGGTGCTGGTTCTCGACGTGTACGGGGTGCTGCTGGTGCTCGCCCTGCACGCGGCCTGCGTGACCCGCCCGCACGTGGTCGCCGCGGACGGCTCCCTGCGGATCCGCTACGGGGCGCTCTTCGACCTGGTCGTCCCGGCCGAGCGGATCGCCTCCGTGCGGGTGGACCGGCGGTACCCGGACGGGCGGCTCCTCACGCTGGCCGAGGACGGCACGCTCGACGTGATCGTGGGTGGTCAGACCACGGTGACGGTGGAGCTGGACGGGGTGCTCGGGTTCGTGCGGCCGTTGGGCGGGGGAGGGGAGGCGAGGGTGGTGCGCTTCCACGCGGATGATCCCGTGGGCGTGGTGGCGGCTCTGCGGGCCGCGTGAAGGTCGGCGCCGCGGTCCCTCGTGGTCCGCCGCGCGGGGCCTTTCCCCCACCCCGCACCTTCCCGAAACCGTGGCTCCGCCCCGGCCCCCATAAGACCGCCTCAAACGCCGGCGGGGCTCGAATCCAGCC
>NZ_JBEOSD010000249.1:0-7388 GCF_040302735.1 Streptomyces sp. NPDC097619
GTCCGTTCCTCCAGGGCGCGGACCAGGGCGCGCATCCGTTCCCGGATGGCTCCGTCCCAGCGGCCCGCCGCGGCGTCCGCCCCTGCCGGAAGGAGGGCGCGGGGCGTTCCGGGGCCCGTGCCCGGAGCCGCGAGGTGCGGACCGGAAGGGGGGAATCTCCGCGAAACGGACGGAGCGGACCGGCTCGGTTGATCGTTGACAAACCGGGGATCCGGTTTGTAATTTCGGGGCATCGAGACAGGACCATCGGACGGGGGAGTGAACGCGTCATGCGTATCGGGGTCGATGTGGTGGCCGTCGCGGAACTGGACCGGCTGCACGCCCGCCGCTGGTTCCGGGAACACAGCTACGCCCGCGAGGAACTCGCCCTGGCCCGGCGCCTCCCGGCCGCCCGCGCCCGGGAGTTCCTCGCCGGCCGGTACGCGGCGAAGGAAGCCGTGCTCAAGGTGCTCGGCACCGGACTCGGCAAGGGCATCGGCCCCGCCGAGATCTGCGTGCTCGACGGCTCCGGGGACGCCCCCGTGGTCCACCTCCACGGGGCCGCGGCCCGGCGGGCTGCCGCCGTCGGCGTGGCCGGCGTCGAGGTCTCCATCACCCACCAGGACGGCTGCGTCATCGCCGTCGCCGTCGGCGGGGACGCCGACCTCCGGCGGCCGGCCTCGCTGCGCGCCGTCGAACGCGCCGGCCGTGACGCCGCCCGCAAGCTCGGCCGGACCCGGCCCGGATTGGCCTCCGACGCCGCGCTGCGCGCCGCCGCCGGCGGGGGCCGCAACGCGGTGCGCGAGGCCGCGGCCCGCGCCGCCGTCTGACCGCACGCACCGTCCGCGCGGACCGGCCGGTACGCACCGTCCGCACGGACCGGCGGACCCCCGGACCGGCGGAGATCGCGATCAGCGGGGCACGCCGACGGCGGGCGCGTCGATCGGCGGGCATACGGAACGCACGGACCGCACGCACCACCGGCCGTCACGGGGCGGCCGGGGTGGTGTCGGGCGGACGTGAAGCGCGGGGCCCGGCGGTGGCGGGGAAGTACCACCGTCCGGGCCCCGCGCCTGTGGGGGCGTCCCGTGTGGGGAACGGGACTCCGTGGGGGCCCGCCGCGCACCGGCGGGCGGGCCCGTCGGGTCAGACCAGGCCCTGCGCGAGCATCGCGTCGGAGACCCGCTCGAAGCCCGCGATGTTGGCGCCGGCCACGTAGTCGCCGGGGCGCCCGTACCGATCGGCGGTCTCGAAGGCCGTGGCGTGGATGTCGCGCATCACCCGCGCCAGCTCCTCCTCCACCCGGGCGAACTCCCAGCTGTCGCGGCCCGCGTTCTGCCGCATCTCCAGCGCGCTGGTGGCGACGCCGCCCGCGTTCGCGGCCTTGCCGGGGCCGAAGGCCACGCCGGCCTCCTGGAACAGCCGGACCGCGCCGGGGGTGGTGGGCATGTTCGCGCCCTCCGAGACGGCCTTGACCCCGTTACGGATCAGTACGGCCGCGGCCCGCTCGTCCAGTTCGTTCTGGGTGGCGGAGGGCAGGGCCACGTCCGCGGGCACGTCCCAGACGCTGCCGCCGGTGACGTAGCGGGCGGAGCCGCCGCGGCGCTCGGCGTAGTCCGAGACCCGGCCCCGCTCCACCTCCTTGATCTGCCGCAGCAGTTCCAGGTCGATGCCCTTGTCGTCGAGGACGTACCCGGTGGAGTCCGACACGGTCAGCACCTGGGCGCCCAGCGCCTGCGCCTTCTCCACCGTGTACAGGGCCACGTTCCCCGAACCCGACACGATCACCTGCCGGCCGGCCAGGTCCTCGCCGCGGGTGCGCAGCATCTCCGCGGTGAAGAGCACGTTGCCGTAGCCGGTGGCCTCGGTGCGGGCCTGGGAGCCGCCCCAGCCGATGCCCTTGCCGGTGAGCACCCCGGCCTCCCAGCGGTTGGTGATCCGCCGGTACTGGCCGAAGAGGTAGCCGATCTCCCGGCCGCCGACGCCGATGTCGCCGGCGGGCACGTCGGTGTGCTCGCCCAGGTGCCGGTACAGCTCCGTCATGAACGCCTGACAGAAGCGCATGACCTCGGCGTCGGAACGGCCGCGCGGGTCGAAGTCGCTGCCGCCCTTGCCGCCGCCGATCCCGAGGCCCGTCAGGGCGTTCTTGAAGATCTGCTCGAAGCCCAGGAACTTCACGATCCCGAGGTTCACCGACGGGTGGAAGCGCAGGCCGCCCTTGTACGGGCCGAGGGCGCTGTTGAACTCGACCCGGTAGCCGCGGTTGACCTGCACCCGCCCCCGGTCGTCCTGCCAGACCACCCGGAACATGAGCTGCCGTTCCGGTTCGGCCAGCCGCTCCACGAGCTTCGCCGTACGGAGCTCCGGGCGCCGCTCGAAGACGGGGGCGAGGCTCTCCAGCACTTCACGGACGGCCTGGTGGAACTCGGGCTCGCCGGGGCTGCGGCGCAGGATGTCCGCCTCCAGCTCCTGGAGCCAGAGGGGCTGACGCGCGGAGGCGGGTGCTGCCGAGGGCATCGATGGGGTCTCCGATTCTGGGATGAGGGGTCACGCCCCGGGGCGCGGCCGCCGCACGCGGCCGGGTCCGGGGCGCCGGGCGGTACCGGACCGGGTCCGGTACCGCGGTGCGGGCGGCGCCGGACGACGCCGCCCGGGATCAGACCGCGAAGGAGGCCCGCCAGAGCGGGGCGACCACGCGGTCCTCGTACGAGTGGGCGGCCGTGGAGTGCACGGACACCGTGTGGGCGGGGGCCGCGTGCCCGCCGGAGCGGGTCGGGGTCCCGTGCCGCGGGGACAACACCTCGGCCTGCAGGCGCTGGAGTTCGGGGGAGGGCTCGACCCCCAGCTCGGTGTCGAGGATGCGGTACAGCTGCTGGTACGCCTGGAGGGCCTCGGCCCGCCGGCCCGCCCGGTTCAGGGCGGAGATGAGCCGCCCGTGGAACCACTCGTGCAGCGGGTAGTCGTGCACCAGGGTGCGCAGCTCGGGGATGGACTCGCGCTGCCGGCCGAGCAGTTCCTCGGCCTCCAGGCGCAGCTCCAGGGCCCGGATGCGCAGCTCCTCCAGGTGCACGATGCGGCCCTCCAGCAGCGGGCCGGTCGGTACGTTCGGCAGGACGGGGCCGCGCCACAGGGACAGGGCCTCGCGCAGGCTGCCGGCGGCGGCCTCGGCGTCCCGGCGGGCCAGTTCGGCCTGGCCGCGGTGGATGAGGCGCTCGAAGACGGTGATGTCCACCTCGTCCTCGTCGACCTCCATCATGTAGCCGGGGGCCCGGGTGACCAGCGGGCGGCGCCCGTCGGCGGTCACCCGCAGGACCTCCAGCAGCCGCCGGGTCTGGTGGATGTAGGTCTGGGCCGTGGCGTGGGCGCTGCGCGGCGGGTTCTCCCCCCACAGCTCCTGGATGAGGGCGTCGGCGGGGACCAGTTCGTTGGGCCGGGTGAGGAGGAGGGCCAGGGTCTGGCACACCTTGGGCCGGGTGGGCAGGTGGCCGATCCCGGTGTCGGAGACGATCTCGAAAGGACCGATCAGGTTGAACCGCACTGCTGTCACGCTCCTGTCCCGGTCCGCTGGGGCCGGTTTCCTTGTGCCGTGGAGTACGTCGGGGTGCCGGTGGCCGCGCGGCGGAGGGGTGCCCCCGTGAGCGGACCGGCGGGCCGGTGGTGCCGGCCGGACCGGTGGCGGCCGGTCATGCCGCGGAGGACCAGGCCGGGGCGGGCCGGGCCGCGCCGGTGACCGCTTCCAGGTGGGCGACCGAAGCGAGCGTGATGTGCCGGTGCCAGCCCTGGAAGGACCGTCCGGCGAAGTCCCGTACCCCCACCCGCTGGGAGACGGTGGCGAAGTCGTGCGCGACCCGGTCGGAGAGCCGGGCCAGGCCCAGCAGGGCGGGCAGCGGCAGCCCGCGGAGGTCGGTCAGCCAGTAGCGGGCGGCCTCCCGACGGGCCCCGCGCCAGGCGGAGACCAGCAGCAGGGAACGGCCCCGGGGCCCGCCGCCCGGCTGGGGCAGCAGCACCGGGACGGAGGTGGCGAGGAGGTCCCCGCCGGGCAGCGGGTACTGCCGCCACATCTCCCGGACGGACTGCACCAGTCGGTCCGCGTCGGCCTGCCGCGGCCCGTAGCCCGGCAGCGCCGTACGGTCCGCCACCAGCCGGGTCTGGCCGGTCACCCGCATCACGAAGGGCAGGCCCGCGAGGCGCATCCGCGCGGCCAGCTCGGCCGGGTCCAGCCCGGCCGCGTCCAGCACCACGGGCCTGCGGGCCAGCCGCCAGTCCCGACCGGGCAGCACCCGGCCGGTGCACTCCTCCGCGGAGCGGATCAGGTAGGAGTCGGGGACCCCGGCCCGGCTGTGCCGCTCCTCGTCCCCGCCCTCCTCCGGCAGCAGCAGCTGCCAGTTGACGGGCACGCTGCCTCGGTCCGAGGCCAGCCAGGCCCCGTACGCCTGCTGCGCGTTGACGGTCTGTCCGAGGTCGGGCACGAAGCGCTGGGCCACGCCCACCGAGTGCGGGCCCGACCGCGGGATGAGGGTGGGGGCCACCACCCAGGCCTGGGGGCGCAGCAGCCGTTCGGCCCGCCGGGCCAGGGCCTGCCGCACCGGCTCCCAGTCCCAGGAGGAGCCGCTGATGAAGTGGTGCACGCTCTGGCGCGCGGCCTCGCCCCCGAGGTGGTCGGAGATGCGGCGCAGGGTCTTGCGCCCCTCCACCGCGAGGAGCCCCGAGACGTACTGCGCGGCCTTCTCCCGCTGGTCGATCCGCTGGAGCGAAGCGAAGAGCTCGGCCTCCGGTGTCACCGGACTGCGGTCCGTCATGTCCCCCTCCTCGGTTGCCGATCCGCCGGACAGCGAAAAGAAACCAGGCGGACCGTTTTATTATGCATGCCGAGGGCTCCCGGAACACCCACTGGAGGCTCACTGGAAAAGGGAAGACCCGTTCGGGAGGGACCGATGGGCGGACGAAGCGGGCGAAAGATTCCGGCCGCGTCCCGGAGCGGGCCCCGGAACGGGACCGGCCGTGGCGGCCCAGGGGGCGCGCGGGCCGGTCGACCGGCGCGGGCGGCGGGCGTCGCGGTGTCGCGGGGGCGCGGCGGAGGCGACCGGTCGGGGCGGGCGGGGGTTGTGCCGCCGGCGCCGGCCGCGGACCCGCGAACGGGCCCTGACCTGCGGGTGAACGGAAGGGGCGGGCCCGTCGGCCCGGCTCGGGGCGGGCCGTTCCCCGAGGGCGGGCGGCGGGGCCGGCCCGGTCGGGGAGCACGGCGCGGCGCGCGGCCCGGAGCCGGCCCCGGGGGAGGGGACCCGACGGTCCCTAGGGGCGGCCGGCCCCCGCGCCCCGACCCGCGAGGATCTGCGCGGGCCGGCCCGGCATGGCCGGCCAGGCACGGCGTTCGCGCGGGTAGCCGAGGGAGACCTCGTGGTGCGGGATGCCGTCGTGGTGCGTCAACCGGGGGATGTGCAGGTGCCCGTAGACCACCGCGGCGGCCCGGAAACGGACCGGCCAGTCCGCTGTGGCCTCCGTGCCGCACCACAGCGCGAACTCCGGGAACCGCAGGATCCGGGTGGGTTCGCGGACCAGCGGGAAGTGGTTGACCAGCACCGACGGCAGGTCCGCGGGCAGGGCCGCCAACCGCGCCTCGGTCACCGCCACCCGGGCCCGGCACCAGGCGTCGCGGGTCGGGTACGGGTCGGGGTGCAGGTAGTGCTCGTCGGTGCAGACCACCCCGGCCTCCTCGGCCATGGCCAGGGCCTCGTCCCGGCTGCGCGCCCCGGCGGGCCGGAAGGTGTAGTCGTACAGCAGGAACAGCGGGGCGATGACGGCCGGTCCGCCCTCGCCCTCCCACACCGGGTACGGGTCCTCGGGGGTCAGCACGCCCAGCTCCCGGCAGACCTCGACCAGGTGCCGGTAGCGGGCCTCGCCGCGCAGCTGCACGGCGTCCTCGGGCAGCGTCCACAGCTCGTGGTTGCCGGGGGCCCAGACGACCTGGGCGTACCGGTCGCGCAGCAGGGTCAGGGTGCGGCGGAAGTCCTCCACGGTCTCGCCGACGTCCCCCGGCACCAACAGCCAGTCCCGGTCGCTCTCCGGCCGCAGCTCCTCGACCACCCGGCGGTTCTCGTCGTACCGCACGTGCAGGTCGCTGAAGGCCATCAGGCGGGGCGCGCGGGCCGCCATCAGCGGGTCACCGCGGTGCTGCGGGCCGCGCCGCGCGGCCCCTGGTCCGTACGCCGGAACCCCTGGCTGCGCATCCGCCCGTCCCCCTCGTCGTGCCCGCCCGGCCCGGCGGCGCCGGGCACACTCGGCCGCCAGCATGCCGTATCGCCCTGGAGCGGCGCATGAGGGGGGTCGTACGGGGCACATGAAGGTCCCGGCAGGGGCGCGAAATCCGGACACTGTGCCGGAGGGAGTGCTTCCGGGGGCGCTACGGTGCCCGGAAAGAGGGTGTCCGGCCTGCGGGGCGTCCGGTTCGCACGGGCCGTGCTCCTCCTTTTGAGTCAACCTCAAGCCGATGTAAAGAAACCGCGTACGCGGTTTCTGTATCCTGAGGGCGTCCCGTCCGGGGCCCATCCCCCTCCCCGCGATCACGGAGCATGCAGATGACCAAGCAGGAACGGGCGGCTCGTACACGTCACTCGCTGATTCGTTCCGCTGCCGAAGTATTCGACGAGGACGGCTTCGTCTCCTCCTCGCTCGCCATGATCAGCGCCCGGGCCGGTGTCAGCAACGGAGCCCTCCACTTCCACTTCGTGAGCAAGCACGCCCTCGCCGAAGCGGTCGCCGAGTCGGCCCTCGCCGCCCTGGACCAGATCACCGGCACCGGCAGCGTCACCGGCCCCCGGACCTCGCTCCGCGGCATGGCCGAGGCCACCGAACTGCTGGCCCGAAGGCTCCGCGAGGACGTGGTGCTGCGGGCGGGCTTCGTGCTGAGCGCGGACCTGGGCTGGAAGGGCGGCACCGACCTGCGCAGGTCCTGGACGGAGTTCGCCGGCCGGGCCCTGGCCCGCGCCGCCGAGACCGGCGAGGTGGCCGCGGACGTGGACCTCGACGACGCGCTCACCGTCATCGCCGGCAGCGTGGTCGGCTTCGAGGCCATGGGCCGCTCCGACGCCCGCTGGCTGGAGCCGGACACCTTCGACCGGCTCTGGCGGCTGCTGCTGCCCCGGCTCGGCCAGGCCCAACCGGTGGGCTCCTGCTCCTGCTGACCGGCCCGCCCCGCGGCCCCGCGCCGCCCCCCTACTCGGATGTCCCGGCCCCGCACCCCCGCTCGGGGGTCGGGGCATCCGTGCGCCCACCCCCGATGAGCCGACCCGTGCGCGTGCGCCCGACCGCGCGGCGGATCCGCGCCCCCGGGCACGCCGACGGGCCCGCACCCTCCACCCGCCGCGGACCGGGCGGGCGCCTTCGACGGGCGGCCGGCGTCAGATGCGCTC
>NZ_JBEOSD010000250.1:0-7379 GCF_040302735.1 Streptomyces sp. NPDC097619
GGCCTGGACATCGGGCCGAAGACCCGCGAACTGTACGCTTCGAAGATCGCCGACGCCGCTACGGTGTTCTGGAACGGCCCCGTGGGTCGTTCCGCTGTGCTCGCCGGTGGCCGGGTCGGGCGCGGTGACCGTCATGGTCACCTTGTACTCGAAGGTGCCCTCGCGGGGCCCGTCGGCGCGGGCCCAGGCGAGGGCGTGGATCTCCAGGCCGGGTGCCCGGCGTGCGACCGCGGCGGCGGCTTGCAGGGCGTCGGCGGGGTTGTCGCCGGTGCAGACGATGGCGCCGAAGGCGGACACCTCGACGTCGCTGGAGCCGTCGGCGCCGTCGGCGAAGGCGAGTCCGCCGACCACCGTGGTGGACTGGTGCAGGGTCCTCACGAGGTCCTGCCCGAAGGACGGTCCGACGAGGACCTGCGGCTGGAGGGCCGTCTCGGACGGGGTACGCGCGGGTACCGGAATAGCGGTGTGCCGGGTGTCGTTCATGCCGTACCTCCAGGTGGGATGGGGCTGGGATGGGCTTCTTGGTCCGGGCGGCCTAGGGGCAGCCGCCAGCCGGCGGGCACGCGGTGCCGGACGCCGTCGGTGAAGTGCAGCGTGACGTACGGGCTCGCGGGCGGGCCGAAGAGGGCGACGGTGCGCTCGATGACGTGGACCTGGTCGTCGACGGCGACGATGTCGCCCGCGACGAGGGTGCAGGCAGCTCTTGAAGCCGTAGCGCTCCATGGCGGTGCCGGCACGGAGTCAGGGGTGTCGCCGGCGCTGTACGGGCTGTTCATCACGATGCCGCCCTGCGGGCGGGGGAGGAGTCGGCGTCAAGGCGCCGCAGCACCTCGCCGAGCTTGTCGGCCCGGACCAAGGGGGGCGGGTCTTCACGGGGCGGGCTGACCCAGTGCGCGCCCGGACTCCCCTGCGGCCCCCAGGGGACGACGACTTCGGCCCCCGTGGAGAGCACTCGTACGCCTGGCACCCCGGCCGCGAGGTGCCCGGTGCCGGGCGGGACCATCACGTACAGGACGCCGCCGATGTGGTCGGCGAGGACGGGGTAGCCGCGGCGCGGGCTGAGCCGCAGGGCAGTGAGCGCGTTCAGCCCGCGGAGGACCGGGCTGATCGCGACCGCGTCCCAGTCCCGGCCGCACGGCACCCACCCCGAACCGCACGGGGCCGTACGCCACTGCGCCACACGGTGATCGGTCACGGCCGCTTGCGTGTGCCAGGTGGGGCTGGAGCGTTGCGCCACTTTTCGCCTCCGGGTCCGTCCCTGCGCCTGCACCTCCACGACAGCAGTGCACGGATACCGCCCGCGAGACGCGAGCGATGAAAGAGCGATGCAACTTCCCTGCCGGACGGTGAAGAAGCGGCAAGCAGCGGGCATGAACGACGTGGGAGCGGTACGGTCGCAGCCCTCCCACCCCGCCCCCGCGGACGCCTCTTTCGGAGCCTGGCATGGCCGACCGTCACCCCAACCGGGACTTACGCGCGCTGCGCGAGACCGAGCTCCACATGTCCCGGCCCGAACTGGCCAAGGCCCTCAACGAGCAGGCCAAGCGCATGGGCGAGAACATCGGCTGCACCGCCCGCCTGATCGCCGCCTGGGAAGACGGCGACGTCGCCTGCCCCCGCGCCGTCTACCGCCGGGTCCTGACCGCCTACACGGGCCGGACCCTGCACCAGCTCGGGTTCGCCCTTCCCGAAATGCGACCAACCGGGCAGGGGAAGCCGACCGACGCCGACGCGGGGGACGAAGGGAGTGGATCGGTGAACCGCAGGTCCTTCCTCCGCGACGGTGTAGGCGTCGCCCTGGCGCTTCCCGCCGCCGGCCGCGGTACCGGCCGGATCGGCGTCACCGAGGTCCGCGCCGTCACCGCTGCGGTCACCACCCTGTACGGGCACGACCACGACCACGGCTCAGGCCCCCTGCGCCGGGCCGCCAACGAGGCCCTACACACCGCCTACTCCTGGCTCCAGGCCGGCACCTACACCGACCGCACCGGCACCCGGCTCCGTACGGCCACCGGCAACCTCTCCATCGCCGCGGGCTGGCTCTCCTACGACTCCGGCCGCCCGGCCGACGCCCACTCCCTCTACGGCGAAGCCCTGGCCGCCGCCCGCATCGCCGACGACCAAGCGCTCGAAGCCCACGCCTTCGGCTGCCTGTCCCTCCTCGCCAAAGCCCAAGGGCGCCCCCGCGAGGCCGTCGCGAACGCCCAAGGCGCCCAGGCCGCCGCCCGCCACCTCGGCTCACCCCGCCTCCTCGCCCTCTTCCACGCCCGCGAAGCCGGAGGCTGGGCCCTCATGGGCGACCGGCAGGCCACCGACGCGGCGATCGTCCGCGCCCACCACCACTACGCCGCCGGGCCCGCCGACGCCGACCCGGGATGGCTGGAGTTCTTCACCCCCGCCGAACTCGCAGGTCTCGAAGCCCTCGCCCGCGCCGACCTCGGCCAGCACGAACGCGCCGCCGCCGGCGCCGAGCAGGCCGTACTCCTCCACGGTGACGCCTTCGCCCGAAACCGGGCCTTGTACACCGCCGACATCGCCATCCAACATGCGGTGGGACACCGGCCCGAGCCCGAAGCCGCCGCCGAAGCCGCCGGCCGCGTCCTCGCGTTCCTGACCGACGTCCGATCCGACCGCCTGCTCCATGCCGTCCACGGCGTCGCCGGAGCACTCCAGCGCCACGCACGCGTTCCGGCCGTCGCGGACTGGATCGAGCAGTACCGCACCATGACCGCACCCCAGGGAGGACGGGCGTGACCATCCACACCGACGAGGTCGTCATCCGAACCTACGGCCCCGGCGACATCCCCGCCCTCCTGGACACCCTCGCCGACATCTGGGCCGACGCCCACCCCGAACTCGTCGACACCCCCGGCGCCACCACCGACGGCCTCTCCACCACCGCGCTGCGCCGCCAGATCACCGGCCACGCCCGCCGCGAGGGCTTCGTCCTGGTCGCCGCCTACGCCCACGGCAGCCCCGTGGGCTTCGCCTACGCCTTTCCCGCCACCCCCGAGTACTGGTACGGCCCCGACCTCCTGCCCGACATCCCCGAACACATCCGGGCGGGCCGTCTGATGGGCCTGTGTGAGCTCGCGGTGACCCCGCCGTGGCAGGGCCGCAGCATCGGCAGCCGCCTCCACCACCAGCTCGTCACCGCCATCGCACCCCAGTGGTCCTCCCTGCTGGTCCACCCCGACAACCCCCGCGGCCGCGCCCTCTACGACCGCCTCGGCTACACCTATGCCGGTCCGTATCGGAACGAGCCCGGCGGCCCGGTCTACGACCTGCTCGTCCTCCGCGTGAGCGCCGCGGAGTCCTCTGGTGCCTGAGGACCTGTCAAGAGTCGGCGTGGCGGGGCCGCCCGTTCGTAGAATTCGGCATTCCGCAATCGAATTGCGGTCAGATGTCGCTGCCCCTTCCTGAGCATAAATTGTGTGCACTATACAATTTTCCAGTGAAAGATGAGAGGTATAGGCCCTTTGGGTCGCCTTCCAGTTGGAGGGTTCGAAGTGCTCTGCCACGTTTCGCCCTGGCGTGAAATCGCTCTGATCGGCCACGCCTGCGTTCGCTCGTGCCTGTGCCGCAAATATCCTGCCTTCTCGTTCGTGAATTCCTTCCGAAAAGGCGATAGGGGTATTTGTGAGACGTTTTTCGATCGGAGTCTTGATTGCGGCGCTGGTCGCGCCGATTTCTGTGGGATCTGCCCATGCTGCCGGAGACCCCGGTGTGACGGTCTGGCACAGAAGCAGCGAAATGCCTCCATTGCAGGAGGTGGGCAGTGTGTTTGCGGAGAATTTTGGCTCCGAGGTGACGGGAAATGTCGGCGATGTGCCGACGGGGCCTGGTGTTCCCGAGCCGGACAAGGAGGAGTTGGAGGGCAAGGGTGACCTCTATCCGGTCGACATGGGCGCGGAAACAATGGAAGGGGAAGTGGGGGAGCTGCCCGACCTCGACGGCGAGGAATCGGAAACAAGTGTCAGCATTGACGAAGGCGCTGGCGAGGCTTCTCCTGTCGAAGGTGAGGGCCCTTCGCCTGCACCGGTCGGCGATGGGATTCTCGACTGGGAAGCTTGCTGGAAGAATCGGCAGGGGCACCGTAAGCAGGGTGTGGTACTGAACCACTTCAGTTTCTGTCGCTGGGGATGGAACACCGCTACCAAGCTCGATGGCCAGGGGCGAGTGGAAGGCCAAGTGAGGTTTCGGGAGACCGAGCTCGGTTCCGGCTCGAACACGGCCCGAGCCGGACAGATCAACGTGAAGATCACGGATGTCACCTGGACCCCCAACGGCGTATTCAACCGGTCGAGCAAGATGACGGTGAGGCTGAAGGCCCAGGGCGGCCCGGGTGCGTGCACAGCAGCATTCGACAATGGCGAGGACTACACGCGACCGGTCGGAGAGTGGGCGGGGACGTATTTTGCCTACGATGTGAAGTCTCCCGCTGCTTCGGGTGACCAGAAGAGAATCGACAAGCGCGCCTACTGCCGATTCACCGCGAGCTGGCGAGTTCGAGGGGCCTCCGCGGACAGCTCCTGGAGCCAAGGTCCAGAGAATGTCATGCGCATGGATTCAGCCGCGTACCTGGGTCAATACGGCAAGCAGGGCGCCATATTCAACCAGGTGACCCCCTACCTTGTCTACGATTACAAGAGCAAGGCCATCGAGGGCGTTGCGAAGCACCTCTTCACTGCCTTCGACTACCCTCAACTCACATTTCCGAAGAAGTCGCCGGTGAAGACGTTTCCCGGCGATATTGAAAAGCGTGGATGGAAGCCGCTTCACAGGAACTATCCGCGATTCAATGCGGCCTCTGCCAAGGTGACCAGAGATAACCGTTCAGGGAAGGACAAGGCTTGTGCGGCGTGGGTCGCCAAGGTGACCCCACCTGCTGGTTGGCAATGCGACGAGTATCCGTTCGCTTCGACCAAGGAAGGAGCAGGGTTGGGTGACGGAAATTTCAGCATTCGGTATGTCCCGAGGAAGGAGAACGCTTCTGCGGGCGCCGAGCTCGTGAAATGGTACGGCCGGGACCGGATTCTTGATGGTGACGCCTACGGCATCATGCTCAAGAACCGGCCCAATCTCCAATCGGCCGATCTGGGTTCTTTCCCGTGCGTAGAGCTCGGGATCTGCGCGCCCTAGGAGAAGACGATCCGGTAGGATTCCAGGTCGTGAATCGGGAATTCCTGTCCGAGTGACTGGTTGTAGCGCTCGGCGGCGTCTTCGCCTCCCTTTCTCCACACGCGGACTTCGAGAACTGAATCGCTCGGCAGCGAAAACTCCTCAAGAGGGCCGTCAAGGTCGTGAACGAACATTGTGCCGCTCCCGGTCTTGAAGTCCCATCGGCCCAGGAAGGTGTAGTCCGGTGTCACTTCCTTCTGTGCGCCCTGCTGAAGGGAGAGGGTCACCTCTGCATCGTGTGACTGGGCGTTGCTCATGATGCGGAGGATCCCGGGGCCTACTCTGACGGCTTCGTCATCCATCGGGAGGTCGAGCCAGAAGGGCCGTTCCGGCTCATCATCCAGGCGTTCTTCATCGATCCCAAAAATGGAGTTCTGGACGGAAACGGTCACGCTGAGTGTGTAATTTGGCGTGTTCATTTCCGTAGCCTATTCGACGCCGGCACCGGCCGGGAGCCGGCCCTGGCCGTATTCCTGTGGGCCCCTGGGCGTCGGGGCGGCCTGCGCGCGCGGTGCGTGGCCGGCCGCCTTCGTGAAGTGGTCGAGGAGTCGCCCCTGCAGGCCCTGCGGGGGCGACTCCTCGGTGTCGTGGTGGTGGTCAGTGCTGGTGGGGGGTGCGGGTGTAGAGGGTGATCTTGGCGAGGTCGAGGCCGGTGAGGGTGGCGCAGGTGTGGGGGGTGTAGCCGAGTCGGGTGAGGGTGGCGATGTCGTCGGCGGGGGTGGGCGGGTGTTCGTGGACGGTGTGGGTGAGGGTGCTCCAGGCGCGTTCGGCGGGGTTGGGGGCGGTGGTGATGGTGTGCCAGGCGGCGGCGAGGCGGGTGAAGACGGTCAGGAGGGCCTTGCCCGCCTGCTCGGGGGTGAGGGTGGTGCGGGCGTAGGCGAGGTAGGCGTCCTGGTGGAGGTCGAGGAAGGCCTGGAAGGCGGGCGGGGTCCGGGGGACGGGCCGGAGGTGGTGCACGGTGGTCTCCAGACGGATGGTGTCGAGGGCCGCCGCGGGCACCGGGGTTCCCGGGGGCCTGGGGGGTGGGTGCGCGGCGGCGTGCCAGAGGGCGCGGACTTCGGCGGGGCGGCCGCCGAGCGCGAGGATGAGCTGGGACATGACGGGCCACTCGGCGATGGCGCGGCCGTAGGCGATCTCCTGGATGTCCACGGCGGTCAGCGCGTACCCGGTGTGGGCGGCGATCTGCTCGTAGTCGGGCATCCCGGCTGCCAGGAGGAGGGCGCGGACGGTGGTGTGGAGTTTGTCGCGGGCGGCTTCCTGGGAGTGGGGGGCCAGGGGGCGGACGACGGCGTCGAGGTCCGCCGGCCGCTGGGCGGCTTCCCAGAGGTCGCGGAGTTCCTCGGCGTGGCCGCCGCAGGCCGCGGCGAAGGAGGCCACGATCGGCCACTTCGGGCGGCGTTCCCCGGCGAGGATCCGGGAGAGGTAGGAGGGGGAGATCCCGATGTCGGTGGCGACGTCGACGAGGGTGCGTTCGGTGTGGCGTTGGATGAAGCTCATCGCGGTGGCGAGTTGCTGCAGCGGGGTGCGGGGGACCGGTGCCTCGGCGTCGGCGGGGACGGCCTGGACGGCCTCGGGGTCGGGGATGGTGGGGGTGGGGGCGGCGGGTTCGCGGGCGAGGGTGTCGGCGGCCTGCTGGCGGCGGATCTTGTCGACCCTGCGGGTCAGGGTCGCGGTCTTCCAGCGTTTGCGAAGGCGCTCGGGGGTGACGCCGAGGGGAGCGGCGAGGTGGGCCCAGGGGTCCCGGCCGGTGCGGGCGCTGTAGATGATCGCGGCCTCGGTGTCGACGACGCCGGTGTGCAGGGTCGTGACGTGGGAGAGGAGCATGGGGTGGCTCTCGCCTTCCTGGGCGGAGGCGAGGAGGGCGTTGGCCTGGAGGTGGAGGACCTCGGCGGTGCGGATGACCAGGCTGAGGTCGGCCGTCGGCGCGGCCGCGGGCGCGGTGGTGGGTCGGGTGGCGGCGCAGGGGCGGCAGACCGGCTCGGTGCGGGCGGGTGCGAGGGTGCGGCGGCATTCGGTGCATTTCCGCAGGAGTGCGGAGGACATGCGGTGCCTCTCGGACTACAGGGGTGCCCCGATCGGGCACAACAACGGGCACAAGTGACCTTCCGGCCGGGCCCGCCCCACCGGGTCGGGCCCGGCCTACGCGGCCGCCTCCGGCCCGGCCCGCACCCCTCCCACCGACCCCGAGGCCAGGGGGC
>NZ_JBEOSD010000251.1:0-7313 GCF_040302735.1 Streptomyces sp. NPDC097619
CGGCAGGCGCCGCCGGGGGCGGAGGGTGCGGATCCGGCTGCTGTGCGATCAGCCGGAGCCGGATCAGCCGACGAGTCGCTCGTAGGCCGGCAGGGTCAGGAAGTCGGCGTAGTCGGCGTCCAGGGAGACCTGCAGGAGCAGGTCGTGGGCCTGCTGCCACTGGCCCCCGGTGAAGGCCTCCTCGCCCACCTCGGCCCGGATGGCGGCCAGTTCGGCGGCGGCCACCTCGCGGGTCAGTTCGGCGGTGGCGGTCCGCCCGTCCTCGAAGACCACGCCCGCGTTGATCCACTGCCAGATCTGCGAACGGGAGATCTCCGCGGTGGCCGCGTCCTCCATCAGGTTGAAGATGGCCACCGCGCCCAGGCCGCGCAGCCACGCCTCGATGTAACGGATGCCCACCTGCACGGCGTTGCGCAGGCCCTCGAAGGTGGGGCGGGCGTCGAGGGAGTCGATGGCGATGAGGTCGCCCGCGGCCACCGAGACGTCCTCGCGGAGCCGGTCCTTCTGGTTCGGCTTCTCGCCGAGCACGGCGTCGAACGAGGCCATGGCGATCGGGACCAGGTCCGGGTGGGCCACCCAGGAGCCGTCGAAGCCGTCGCCCGCCTCGCGGTCCTTGTCGGCCTTGACCTTCTCGAAGGCGACCTTGTTGACCTCCGCGTCCCGGCGGGACGGGATGAAGGCCGCCATGCCGCCGATCGCGTGCGCCCCGCGCTTGTGGCAGGTGCGGACCAGCAGTTCGGTGTACGCCCGCATGAACGGGGCGGTCATCGTGACCGCGTTGCGGTCCGGCAGCACGAACTTCTCGCCGCCGTCACGGAAGTTCTTCACGATGGAGAACAGGTAGTCCCAACGCCCCGCGTTCAGGCCCGCCGCGTGGTCGCGCAGCTCGTAGAGGATCTCCTCCATCTCGTACGCGGCCGTGATGGTCTCGATCAGCACGGTGGCGCGGACGGTGCCCTGCGGGACGCCCACGTAGTCCTGCGCGAAGACGAAGATCTCGTTCCAGAGGCGGGCCTCCAGGTGGGACTCCGTCTTCGGCAGGTAGAAGTACGGGCCCTTGCCGAGGTCGATCAGGCGCTGGGCGTTGTGGAAGAAGTACAGGCCGAAGTCGACGAGCGCGCCGGGCACCGCGCGGCCGTCGATGCGGACGTGCCGCTCCTCCAGGTGCCAGCCGCGGGGCCGCATGACCACGGTGGCCAGTTCCTCGGCGGGCTTGAGGGCGTAGGACTTGCCGGTGCGGGAGTCCGTGAAGTCGATGCGGCGCTCGTAGGCGTCGATCAGGTTGAGCTGGCCGAGGACCACGTTCTCCCAGGTGGGAGCCGAGGCGTCCTCGAAGTCGGCGAGCCAGACGCGGGCGCCCGAGTTCAGGGCGTTGATGGTCATCTTGCGGTCCGTGGGACCGGTGATCTCCACGCGGCGGTCGTTCAGCGCGGCCGGGGCCGGCGCCACCTTCCAGTCGCCCTCCCGGACCTGTGCGGTCTCCGGGAGGAAGTCGAGGTGGGAGGTGCGGGCGATCTCGGCCCGGCGCTCGGCGCGACGGGCGAGGAGCTCGTCACGGCGCGGGGTGAACCGGCGGTGCAGCTCGGCCACGAAGGCCAGCGCCGCTTCTGTGAGGACCTCGTCCTGCCGGGGCAGGGGCTCGGCGGCGACGATGGCCAGCGGGGACGGCGCTGGTGCGGACATGGCTGTCACTCCTTCAGCGGCGGTGCCTGGCGGCCGCGGGGGAATGCTCGCTCGCGGCACGGGGTGCCGCCGGGTGTGCACAGTTCCGGAATACGGTCGCGGGCGCCGTTTGGGGTTCAGGGCGCTTCTGACCAGTGGATAGTAATTTCCACGTCGTGGAAGTTCAATGGTTTGTTGATATCGAGATTCTCCGAGTCGACAGACCGGAACGTCGGATGGCTCTCAGTGCCACCCCGGTCACGCCCCGCTCAGAGCAGCCGGGCCAGGTCGGGCGGGGTGTCGATGTCGTAGGGCTGGGCCACGTCCGCGCACTCCACCAGGATGACCTCCGCGGCGTGGTTCCTCAGGTGGACGCGCGCACCCTTGTCCCCCGTGGCGCCGGCCGACACGTCCGCCCAGCGGTCCGCGCCGAAGAGCACCGGATGCCCGCGTTCCCCCGCGTACGAGGCCGCGACCAGGCTGTTCCGGTCCCGGTACGCCTCCCGCACCCGGGCCACGGCGGTCGCCCCGATGCCCGGCTGGTCCACCAGGGAGACCAGGACCGCCTCCGCGCCCGTCCCGGCCAACGAGGCCAGCCCCACGCGCAAGGAGGAGCCCATGCCCTCGGCCCAGTCCGGATTGTCGAGCACCACGCACCCGGTGAGGTCGGCCCGGGCCCGGACCTCCGCCGCGGCGGCCCCGAGGACCACGTGCAGGGGGCCGCAGCCCGCCTCCCGCAGCACCCGGACGGCGTTCTCCACCAGCGGCCGGCCCCGGTGCTCCAGCAGGGCCTTCGGCCGTCCGCCGAGCCGCCGCCCGCCGCCCGCGGCGAGCAGCAGCCCGGCGATCCGCGGGGCGGCACCCGGTGCCGCGGAGTCCGCGGGCCGGTCCGCGGGGCCTGAATCGGATCGGTCGTACGTGGCGTGTCCCATGGGTCCTGCATATCACCGCGCCGTGGTTGACTTGCCGCCGTGCGCGGGCGCGTGGACACCGGGGGCGTGGGCGGGGGCGGGGACCCGAGGGTGACGGCGCTGCGGCACGCGGTCACCCGGCTCCGACGCGAGCTCGCCGGCTACCGCGGCGAACTGGCGGAACGGGGCATCGCCGAGGACGAACTCGCCGCCCTGGACGCCATGGCCCGCGGCGGCCGGCCCGAGCCGGCCCGTCTCTTCCGCTCGCTCCTCGCCGTGGCGGGCGCCCTCGGCTCCGTCAGCGCCCTGGCGGCCCCGATGGCCGAGCTGCACGCGGCGGTCCGCGCCCTGTGTCCGTGACCGCCCCGGCCCGTCGGGGCGACCGGCCCGCTACGCGGCGGGCGCGGGAGCGGGAGCGGGCTCAGGGGTGGGGGCGGGCTCGGGGGTGGCCTCGCCCGCCCGGCGTCGGTCCGACTCCGGGGCCGGAGCGGCGGCCGCGGCGGCGGCGCGCAGGGCGGCCTCCACCCGGCGGTCGGTGGTCAGGGTCGCGGTGAGGGCGGTCATCGCGAGGAGCAGACCGGCCGCCGCGTAGAGCGGGGTGCGCACTCCGTGGGCGGTGGCCAGCCAACCGCCCAGGAGGGCGCCGAAGGGGGCCGCGCACATCGCGAGCATCCGGGAGGTGGAGGCCACCCGACCCATCAGGGCCGCGGGGACGATCGCCTGCCGGAGGGAGGGTGCGATCACCATCGTGGCGCCCATGGCCGCGCCGCAGACGGCGAGCGAGAGGCCGGCGGTGTACGGGTACGTGGCCGTGGCCAGGCCCAGGACGGCGACACCCTCGACGGCGGCCGTGCAGGTCAGCGCCGTGCCGGTGCCGAGCCGTCGGCCGAGCAGCGAGGCGAAGCCCGCGCCGAGCAGACCGCCGGCGGCCTCCGCGGTCAGCAGCAGGCCGAAGCCGAGGGCGCCCAGGCCCAGGCGTTCGTGGGCGAACAGCGCGAGCACGGTCTCGACCGCGACGAAGGCGATGTTCCCGACCGCCGGTCGCAGGGCGAGTCCGAGGAGCAGGCGGTCCCGGAACACGTACGAGGCACCGGCCCGTGCCTGCCGCAACAGGGACTCGCGGGCCTGCGGCACGGGCCGCGGCACGGCGGGCAGGGTCCGCACCAGCAGCGCGGACACCGCGAAGGACACGGCGTCGGCGACCAGCGGCACCGACCGGCCGAGGGCCGGCAGGGCGCTGCCCGCGGGCGGGCCGGCGAAGCCGGAGGCGGCGGTCTGGGCGCCGCGCAGCCGGGAGTTGGCCCGCTCCAGGAGCACGGGGTCCCGGCCGAGGAGGTCCGGCAGGTAGGCGGTGGCCGCCGTGTCGAAGAAGAGCCCGCCGAGGGCGAGGAGGAAGGCGACGGTCGCGAGCAGGGGGATGCTCAGCGCGTCGAGGGCGGCCGCCGCGGCGGGTATCGCCAGCAGGGCGGCGCGGACCGCGTCCGCCACCCACATCGTGCGCCGCCGGTCCCAGCGGTCCACGAGGGCGCCGCCCAGGACGCCGAAGAGCAGCCAGGGCAGGGTGCCGGCGGCCGTGACCACGGCGAGGGCCATCGGGTCCCGGGTCAGGGTCAGCGCGAGCAGGGGCAGCGCGGCGTGCGTCACCCCGTCGCCGAGGGAGGAGACCGTCTGGGCGGTCCACAGCCGCCCGAACCCGGCCGGCAGCTCCGTGCGTACGGCTTCGGTCACTCGGTCTCCTCCTCGATCGGGTCGCCCGTCGCCGGGTGGAAGAGCGCGAACACGAGGGAGGTGTCCGGCAGGGAGGGGTCGGACAGCGCCCGGTACTCCTCGGCCAGGGTCCGGAGGCGCTCGCCCAGCTCGGTGAACTGCGCGTCGGTCAGCCGCAGGTGGACCATGCCGACGTGCCGCTCGGCCCCGGAGGGCGCGGCCTCCAGGTCCGCGACGGCGTGCCGCATCAGCAGGTCCGGGCCGCCCTCGCCCGGGTCCGGAAGCTCGATGGAGCGGGCGGCCATGGCGTAGTAGCGCTCGGTGACCCCGCGCACCTTGCGGGTCCGCACCACCTTCACCAGCCCGGCCCGTTCGAGGAGCCGCACGTGATAGCTGGAACTCCCCTTGGCCAGGCCCACGCGCCGGGCGATCTGCGTGATCGTCGCGGGCTCGAAGCGGAGGACGGACATGATCCGGTGGCGCGTGAGGTTCGAGACGGCGCGCAACTGCTCTTCCGTGGTGACGCGGAAGGTCTCGGGTAGATCGTCGGTCGGCATGCGAGCAATGGTCAACGATTCTTGACCATTGGGCAAGGCGGTTCCTTCGGATGGCCGGAAACCGTCTTTCGTGCGCCTGGTGGCCGAGAAGGGCGGGGTGGTGGCCGGTCGGTGAGGGGGCGTCGGCGAGCCCGGAGGCGGCCGGACGTCGGCCGGGCCCACGACGGCTCGCGGCCCGGCCCGACGGCTCGCGGCCCGGTGTCGGCGTGGGGAGGGCCCCGGGGGACGGGCCACGGGCGAGCGGGCCTTGGGCGAGCGGGCCACGGGGAATGGGCCCTGGGCGAGCGGGCCACTTCGCGGATGGGAGGTCCGATTGGACCGGTCACATGGCACCGTCACATGGCACGGTCACACCTCACCGGTGACACCGCACCGTCACATTTCACACCTCGCCGTACCCCGCACCGCCCCGCCCGCCGCCCGTCGTGTCACACCGCGCGATCGGAGGTGACCCGCCACCGCCGGCCCGCCGCCCCATCGGCCGCCGGTCCGTCAGTGGTCCGCGGCTCCGGGTTCCGCGCCGGGCCCCGGTCGGCCTTCCCCTCCGGGACCTGCGGACGGCCCTGCTCCGAGGCCCCTTCCAGCCGGCTCCTCACCGGCCGCGCCAGCCGCGCGGTCACCCGCCGGAGGCCGTCGGCCAGATCCGAGGGAGCCGCGATCCGCTGCTCCCGCGCCGCGACGAAGGCCCGCTCCGCCCGGTCCGTGAGAGGAACGCCGGAACCCCGGAGAACGGTGTCTTCCGGGGTGCGCGAGGATGGCCACATGGTTTTCTCCCTTGCCGATCGGGGGCCGGTACAGGGAGTCTGGAGAAGGATTGGCCTGGCTCGCAGAGCCAATCGGGGGAGGTTGGCATGGCAGGCGGACCGGTGGTCCACAGCGTGGACAGGACGATGGGCAGCCGTCAGCTCGCCGCGCTCCTCCCGCCCGGGGTGACGGCCCGACCCGGCTACCGGGCCCTGGCCGGCGCCGTACGCACCCTCGTCCTCGACGGCCGGATCGGCCTGCACGTCCGACTGCCCGCCGAACGCGACCTCGCCGAAGCCCTCGGAGCCAGCCGGGCCACCGTCACCGCCGCCTACGACCTGCTCCGCGAGAGCGGCTACCTGCGCAGCCGTCGAGGCTCCGGCACCTTCACCGAACTCCCCGAAGGCCACCGCCCGGTCGGGGCGCACGCCCTCGTCACCGACGATTCCGGCATCGACCTGGCCATCGCCGCCATGGCGGCGCCCGCCGGCGTCCTGGAGGAGGCCCTCGCCGGGGCCGCGCCCCGCCTCGCCGAACTGGCCCGCACCCCCGGCTACCGCCCCCAGGGCCTCCCCGAGCTGCGCGCCGCCCTCGCCGACCGCTACACCCGCCGCGGCCTGCCCACCCGGCCCGAACAGATCCTCGTCACCTCCGGCGCCCAACAGGCCCTGGTGCTCGCCCTCGGCCTGGTCAGCCGGGCGGGGGACCGGGTGGCCGTGGAGAACCCGACCTATGCCAACGCCCTCGACGCCCTGCGCCGCGCCCGGCTCCGGCCGGTACCGTTGGCCGTCGGCGAGCACGGCTGGGACCTCGACATCGCCGCCTCGGCCCTGCGCCAGACCCTGCCGCGCGCCGCCTACGTGATCCCCGACTTCCAGAACCCCACGGGCGCGCTGATGCCGCCGGAGGACCGGCTGCGGCTGCTCACCGAGACCCGCCGCACCGGCACGACGCTCGTCGTGGACGAGACCATCGCCGACATCGCCCTGGACGTCCCGCCGCCCGCCCCGCTCGCCGCGGTCGCCCCGCGCGGCGGTGCCGACCACGTCCTGACCATCGGTTCCCTCAGCAAGACCCACTGGGGCGGCATCCGCGTCGGCTGGATCCGGGCCGGGGCCAAGGTGATCACCGAGCTGACGGCGGCCCGGGTCGCGGCCGACATGACCGGCTCCGTCCTGGACCAACTGGTCGGCGTACGGCTGCTGGAGGGTTTGGAACGCACTCTGCCGCCCCGCCTGGAGGAGCTGCGCGGACGACGGGCCGCGCTGGTGGAGGCGCTGCGCCGGCACGCGCCCGAGTGGTCCTGGCGGGTGCCGCCGGGCGGCCTCTCCCTCTGGGTGGACCTCGGCGAGCCGGTCAGCTCCGCCCTCGCCGAGCGGGCCGGCGCGGCCGGGGTGCACATCGGCCGCGGGGCCCGCTTCGGAGTGGAGCCCGGCACGTTCGAGCACCGGCTGCGGCTGCCGTACACCCTCCCCGAGCCCCTGCTGGAGGAAGGCGTACGGCGGCTCGCGGAGGCGCTCCACGAGGGGGTCCCGCTGCCCCGCGCCGTGGAGCGCCCGCACTGGGTGGCCTGACGGTGGACACCGCCGGGCCCGTTCCCGTCGGGACCCGGTGCGCCTAAGTCGTGTCTTCCGGACCTTGCCTGGCCCGCGACGCCTGGCACCGCACCTCGCGGCACTGCGCGCGTTCCGCGCTTCGTCTCGGCTCCTCTTCGAGGACCTTGGAGGCCGAG
>NZ_JBEOSD010000252.1:0-7304 GCF_040302735.1 Streptomyces sp. NPDC097619
GTCCGGGGTCACCGCGACCGCCCGACCGGGCTCGTCCGCGTCCGCCTTGAACGGCTTCAGGGCGCCGGTGGTGGCGTCCACCGCGGCGAAGCGCTCGCGGTTCTGGCCCTCGACGGTGCCGAAGTCGCCGCCCGCGTAGAGCGTGCCGCCGCCCAGGGCCAGGGCCCGGACGGTGGCCGGGAAGCCGGGGTGGAAGGAGGCCTTGGGCGCGCAGTTCTCGATGTCGATGGCCGCGACGCTGCTGACCGGGACGCCGTTGACGGCACCGAAGTAGCCGCCCGCGTACAGGGTCTTCTTGTCCTCGGAGACGACCAGGGCGCGCACGGTGGCGGTGCCCTCGCCGATGGTGAAGGACAGCTTGCAGGAGGTGGGCACGCCGGTCGCCGCGTCGAGGGCGACGAAGTTCACCGCTTCCTGCTCGGAGCCGCCGCCGGCGCTCTCCGGAGCGGTGACGGCGGAGAAGGTGCCTCCGGCGAAGACGGTGCCGTTGGCCTCCGCCATCGCGAAGACGATGCCGTTCGGCTGCCAGGTCGGCAGGTCGTCGGCGGTGAAGCCCACCGGCGCGGTGACGGCGGAGGCCTGCGGCATCAGGACGAAGCCGAGACCGGTGCCCGCACCGGCCAGAGAGAGAGCGAGGGCGGCGGTCAGCCCTCTGGATCTACGCATGAGCCCCCCAGGGCACAGTGCCCGGTTGCTGAATGGCTGGAAAGTATCGAACAGCCATATGTACTGGCGCAGAGATTAGGGCTCGGAAGTGGGCCCGGTCACCCCACTTGACCCATTGCATACCAACGGACTCAAACGTCTGGTGCACTGCGGACATACGGCGACATGTTCCGGCCACCACCGGTGGGTGATGACCGGAACATGCAAACTCTAGGGGGTCAGCGGTCGATCCGTACCGCGACCCCGGCCAACTGGTCCTCGACCTGGCGCAGATCGGCGTCCACCATGATCTGGGCCAGTTCGTCAACCAGCACCGTCGGCTTCCAGCCGAGCAGCTCACGTGCCTTGCTCGCGTCGCCGATGAGGGCGTCGACCTCGCTGGGGCGCTCGTACTTGGCGTCGTAGGCCACGTACTCGTTCCAGTCCAGGCCGGCGTGGGCGAAGGAGGACTCCAGGAACTGGCGCACCGTGGCGGGCACGCCCGTGGCGACCACGTAGTCGGTGGGCTCGTCCTGCTGGAGCATCCGCCACATGGCGTCCACGTACTCGGGGGCGTAGCCCCAGTCGCGGACGGCGTCCAGGTTGCCGAGGTACAGCTTGTCCTGGAGACCGTGCTTGATCCGGGCCACCGCGCGGGTGATCTTGCGGGTCACGAAGGTCTCGCCGCGGCGCGGGGACTCGTGGTTGAAGAGGATGCCGTTGACCGCGAACATGTCGTACGCCTCGCGGTAGTTCACCGTGGTCCAGTACGCGAAGACCTTCGCGGCGCCGTACGGGCTGCGCGGGTGAAACGGGGTCTTCTCGTTCTGCGGCGGCGGGGTGGAGCCGAACATCTCCGAGGAGGATGCCTGGTAGATCCGGGTGTCCACGCCGCTGGCGCGGATGGCCTCCAGCAGGCGCAGCGCTCCGAGGCCGGTGACGTCGCCGGTGTAGAGCGGGGCGTCGAAGGAGACGCGGACGTGCGACTGGGCGCCGAGGTTGTAGACCTCGTCGGGCTTGATGTCGCGGAGCAGGTTCACCAGGGCCACGCCGTCGGAGAGGTCCGCGTGGTGGAGCACGAAGGACCGGTTGGCGGTCTGCGGGTCCTGGTAGACGTGGTCGATGCGCTCCGTGTTGAAGCTGGAGGAGCGCCGCACGAGACCGTGCACCTCGTAGCCCTTGGAGAGCAGGAGCTCGGCCAGGTACGAGCCGTCCTGTCCGGTGACTCCGGTGATCAGTGCTGTCTTGCTCATGGGCGCTTCTCCCAGGGAGAGTGTGTGGTTCGTACAGAATTGCGGGGTTCATCCCCAGTGGCCCGAGCGGGCCTGGCATGATCCGGGCTATGACTGCATCGCTGCCGTACCTGCCCTCCCACGCCCGTGTCTTCGTCGCGGGCCACCGCGGCCTCGTGGGATCCGCGGTCGCCCGGCGGCTGACCGCCGACGGACACGAGGTGATCACCCGTGGCCGTGCGGAACTCGACCTCCGGGACGCCGCGGCCACCGAGGCGTTCCTGAAGGACGTCCGCCCCGACGCGGTGGTGCTGGCCGCCGCCAAGGTCGGCGGCATCATGGCCAACAGCACCTACCCGGTGCAGTTCCTGGAGGACAACCTCCGGATCCAGCTGGCCGTGATCGCCGGGGCGCACGCGGCCGGGGTCGACCGCCTGCTCTTCCTCGGGTCCTCGTGCATCTACCCGAAGCTGGCCCCGCAGCCGATCAGCGAGGACGCCCTGCTGACCGGGCCGCTGGAGCCCACCAACGAGGCGTACGCGCTGGCGAAGATCGCCGGGATCGTGCAGGTCCAGTCCTACCGGAAGCAGTACGGGGCCTCGTTCATCTCGGCGATGCCCACGAACCTCTACGGCCCGGGGGACAACTTCGACCTGGAGACCTCGCACGTGCTGCCCGCGCTGATCCGGCGCTTCCACGAGGCCGCGACCGAGGGCCGCGAGGAGGTCGCGCTCTGGGGCTCGGGCACCCCGCGCCGGGAGTTCCTGCACGTGGACGACCTGGCGGCGGCCTGCACCGTCCTGCTGGGCTCCTACGACGGGGACGAGCCGGTGAACATCGGCTGCGGCGAGGACCTGACCATCCGCGAACTGGCGGAGACCGTGGCGGGTGTGACCGGTTTCACGGGCCGGCTGGCCTGGGACACGAGCAAGCCGGACGGGACCCCGCGCAAGCTGCTGGACGTGACGCGGCTCACCTCGCTGGGCTGGAAGCCGGGCATCCCGCTGCGGGAGGGCATCGCGTCCACCTACGCGTGGTGGCTGGAGCAGCAGGGCTGATCTCACGGGACGGGACCTTCCGGGCCGCTCAGTACGCGCCGCGACCGTCGACGACGGCCCGGAAGGTACGGGCCACCACGTCGACGTCACTGGTGAAGGACCAGTTGTCCACGTACTGGAGGTCCAGCTGGATGGTCTCGTCCCAGGACAGGTCGGAGCGGCCGCTGATCTGCCAGAGCCCGGTCATGCCGGGGCGCACGGTGAGGCGGCGGAGCTCGACCTCGTCGTACTCGGCGACTTCCTCGGGCAGCGGCGGGCGCGGTCCGACCAGGGACATCTCCCCCTTGAGCACGTTGATGAGCTGGGGCAGCTCGTCCAGGGAGGTGCGGCGCAGCAGCCGGCCGACCCGGGTCACCCGGGGGTCGCGGCGCATCTTGAACATGTGGCCGTCGTTCTCGTTGGCCCCGGCCAGGTCCTGCTTGAGGGCGTCGGCGTCCACGACCATGGTGCGGAACTTCCACATGGTGAACGGGGTGCCGTTCCGGCCGATGCGGCGCTGGGTGTAGAAGGCCGGGCCCGTGGAGCCGAGTCGGATGGCGGCGGCCGTCCCGAGGAAGAACGGGGCGAGGACCAGCAGGCCGAGGCCGGCTCCGGTCCGGTCGAGCGCGGACTTCAGGACGGACTGCACTCCCCCGCTGACGGGCGGCGCGACGCGGAGCACGGCGAGCCCGCCGGCCGAGACGGTCTCCAGCCGCTTGGGCGAGACCTCCACGAGACCGGGGAAGACGGCGAGTTCCAGGCCCTCGTCGTGCAGGGCCCAGGCCACCCGGCGCAGCCGCTCCCCGGCGATCCGGGCGCCGGGGGCGACGAGGACGAGGTCGCAGTGGTAGTCGGCCACCGCGGCGAGCACGGCGGCGGAGTCCCCGGTGGGGGCGGCGGGCGCGGACTCGGGCAGCCGGGCGGCCACCGGGACCCCGCTGGTGAGCTCGCCGGATCCGACGGGCACGACGCCGACGACGACATAGGGGTGGTCGGTGCGGGCGGAGAGGTGAGCGATCACGCTCTCGGCGGCGCCGGGTTCTCCGACCACCAGGACCCGGCTGACGGCCTGGGCCTCGCGGCGGGCCGCGGACAGGTGCCGGTAGGTGAGCTTGTGGCAGGCGACGGTGATCAGCAGCGCGGGCACCAGGGCGCCGAGGGCGGCGAGCCGCGGGGTGCTCTCCTCGATGGCGGCTCGGAGCACGGCCAGGACACCGATGAGTATCAGCCAGTCGTGGAGGACGGGCAGCACCCCGCGGGACTCGCCGAGGGCGCGGAAGGCGTACCGGCGGCGCAGTGCCTGCACGGCGGTCCAGGCGAGGGAGGCGGCCAGGGCGCAGTACAGCGGTCGGACCTGCCCGGCGGCGTCGAAGACGAGGGCGACGGGGATCCCGGCGCCGAGCAGGTCGGCGATCAGGGCCGCGGGGAGGTACCAGCGGGCCTTCTGTCCCAGGCCACCCCTGCGGGCCCCGGCGCTACGGCTGGTTCTGGCCACGCGCGGAGCAGGAATGTGCACATGCCTCATGGGCCCCCCTGGCACGACGGTCGGATGAGTGAGTGACGGCGCGTGCGTCGCTTCCCCGGGCGACGCGCGCGAGACGCACCGGGAAACAGTACGACAAACACCCGTACGGCAATCCACGTTTACGCGAACGAGATCCCTCGTTGCTCGTTCGTTAACGGGCGGTATCTCTCATTCCGGAAGTTGCGCCCATGACGCGGGGGGACCGGACCGACATCCCGGTGAACGGTTCGTATAGCGGACATGCATCTTCGGACAACGAACCAATTCCGGCCAACATTTTGACGCGGCCCTGACATGTGGTCAATCCGGATGGCACTCTTCACACCGTTCATCGCACAGCTCACTCCGTACCGCACAGCCTGTTCTGCCCGGCGGCCGACCCAGCCGTTCCGGAACCCCCCTTGCAGAAGGAGTCTGCGTTGAGTCCCACCCCCCAGAGGCGAGCCACTGCGGCCGGCGCCCTCGTTGCCGCCGCGGCCATGATCGCCGTGGGCATCCAGACCGGAACCGCCAGCGCCGACGCCACCGCGTCCCAGGCGCCCACGGCGGCCGCAGCCCGGCCGAACCCCGGCAAGGCCACGGTCAAGCTCAGCCCCTCGCAGCGCGCGGAGCTCATAGCCGGCGCGAGCACGGGCACGGCCCAGGCGGCCAAGAGCCTCGGACTCGGCAGCCAGGAGAAGCTGCTCGTCCGCGATGTCGTCAAGGACGCGGACGGCACCACGCACACCACCTACGAGCGCACCTACGCCGGTCTGCCCGTGCTCGGCGGTGACCTCACGGTCCACGCCAAGGGCGGCACCCAGTCGGTCACCAAGGCGACGAACAAGACCATCAAGGTCGCCGACACCACCCCGGCGGTCACCGTCGCGGCCGCCGAGAAGCAGGCCGTGTCGGCCGCCAAGGCGGAGGGCTCCAAGGAGACCAAGGCCAGCCGCGGCGCCCGCAAGGTCGTCTGGGCCGCCACCGGCTCCCCCGTCCTCGCCTACGAGACGGTGGTCGGCGGACTCCAGCACGACGGCACCCCGAACGAGCTGCACGTGGTGACCAACGCCGAGACCGGCGCCAAGATCGCCGAGTGGCAGGGCATCGAGACCGGCACCGGCAACACCCAGTACAGCGGCCAGGTCACCCTGGGCACCACCCAGTCGGGCAGCACCTACAACCTGACCGACGCCGGGCGCGGGTCCCACAAGACCTACAACCTGAACCGCGGCACCTCCGGCACCGGCACCCTGTTCTCCGGCCCGGACGACATCTGGGGCAACGGCGCGGCCTCCAACCTGGAGACCGCGGGCGCCGACGCCCACTACGGCGCCGCGCTGACCTGGGACTACTACAAGAACGTGCACGGCCGCAACGGCCTGCGCAACGACGGCGTGGCCCCGTACAGCCGGGTCCACTACGGCAACGCGTACGTGAACGCGTTCTGGCAGGACTCCTGCTTCTGCATGACCTACGGCGACGGCGAGGGCAACAACAAGCCCCTCACCTCCATCGACGTGGCCGCCCACGAGATGACCCACGGCCTCACCTCGGTCACCGGCAACATGACCTACAGCGGTGAGTCCGGCGGCCTCAACGAGGCGACCTCCGACATCATGGCGGCGGCCGTCGAGTTCTACGCCAACAACGCCCAGGACGTCGGCGACTACCTGGTCGGCGAGAAGATCGACATCCGCGGCAACGGCACCCCGCTGCGCTACATGGACAAGCCGAGCAAGGACGGCTCCTCCAAGGACGCCTGGTACTCCGGCATCGGCAGCATCGACGTCCACTACTCCTCGGGCCCGGCCAACCACTGGTTCTACCTGGCCTCCGAGGGCAGCGGCGCCAAGGTCGTCAACGGCGTGAGCTACGACTCGCCGACCTCCGACGGCCTGCCGGTCACCGCGATCGGTCGCGCCGCCGCCGAGAAGATCTGGTTCCGCGCGCTGACCGTGGGCTACTTCAAGTCCAACACCAACTACGCGGACGCCCGGGTCCAGACCCTGAAGGCCGCGGCCGACCTGTACGGCCAGGGCTCGGTCACCTACAACAACGCGGCCAACGCCTGGGCGGCCATCAACGTCGGCGCCCGCATCCCGAACGGCGTCACGGTCACCAACCCCGGCCCGCAGAGCACCGTCACCGGCAGCGCCGTGAACCTGCAGGTCCAGGCCAGCAGCAGCAACGCCGGTGCGCTCGCCTACGCCGCCACCGGGCTGCCCACCGGCCTGTCGATCAACTCCTCCACGGGTCTGATCACCGGCACCGCCGGCACCGCGGGCACCTACAACGTCACCGTGACGGTCACCGACTCGGCGAACCAGACCGGGACCGCCTCCTTCGTGTGGACGGTCGGCACCACCCAGCCGAACGTCTTCGAGAACACGACGGACTACACGATCAGCGACAACGCCACGGTCGAGTCGCCGATCACCGTCAACCGCTCGGGCAACGCCCCGGCCGCGCTGAAGGTGGACGTCAACATCGTCCACACCTACGTCGGTGACCTGGTCGTCGACCTGGTGGCCCCCGACGGCTCGGTGTACAACCTGCGCAACCGCACCGGCGGCAGCGCGGACAACATCGTCCAGCAGTTCACCGTGAACGCCTCCTCCGAGGTCGCCCAGGGTGTCTGGAAGCTCCGGGTCCGCGACGCCGCGTCCCTGGACACCGGCTACATCAACAGCTGGAAGCTCACCTTCTGATCCGTCGGCCCGCGCCGCGGATGACGGAGTGAGCAGGGGCCGACCCACAGCGCAGGGCCGTCCGGGGAGCACGAACTCCCCGGGCGGCCCTGTTCCACGCCCGGCGTCCGGCGGCGCCGGGCGTTCCCCCAAACCGCCGTCCAGATACCCGGGCGGCGGGTCGGGGCTTCCCGCG
>NZ_JBEOSD010000253.1:0-7199 GCF_040302735.1 Streptomyces sp. NPDC097619
GGACGCGCAGCGCGTCCGTCGGCCCCTCCGCCGTGTCCGACCGCCCGTCGGCGGTCGGTGAGGGCGCCGGTCCGGTCAGGCGGAGGCCCCGAGGGACTCCTGCCGTTCCGCCGTGGCCACCGGGTGGCCGGAGGCCACGGCCGGGGAGCGGCGGCCGCCGCGCAGGCCGAGCACGCCGACCACGGCCACGGCCGCGAACGCGGCGGCGCCGATCCAGAAGGTGGCGGTGAAGGCGGACTCGGCGGGCAGGGCGGGCACGCCGGGCGGGAGGTGGGCGATGGTCCGCGAGGACAGGATGGTGGTGACCACCGCGCTGCCGATGGCGCTGCCCGTGGAGCGCGAGATCGAGTTGATGCCGTTGGCGATGCCGCTCTGGTGCGGCGGGACGCTGGACATGATGACCGCGGGCATGGCGGCGTACCCGAAGCTGACGGCCGCGCCGACGATGATCCCGGCGCCGATCACGGAGGCGGTGTGGGTGTGGTCCAGGGCCAGCCACAGGAAGCCCACCGCGCCGAAGGCTGCGGCGAAGCCGAGGGCGGTCCGCGGCCCGCGGTGGCGCACGATCTGGCCGCCGATCGGGGAGGCCAGCAGGGAGACGATGGCGCCGGGCAGCAGGAACTGCACGGAGGCCCGCAGGATGGAGGCGTCGAAGCCGTAGCCGGTCAGCGCCTCGGGCATCTGCACCAGGTAGGAGACGCCGAGGAAGTTGGCGAACATCCCGAAGCCGACCAGCAGGCCCGCCAGGTTGGCCATGAGCACCGGGCGGTGCGCGAACATCCGCATGTCCACCAGCGGCTCGCGGACCTTGCGCTCGACGAGCACCCAGACGGCGGCCATCACGGCCGCGCCGGCGAGGCAGCCCAGCGTCCGGGCGGAGCCCCAGCCCCACTCGTGGCCCTGGGAGATGGGGAGCAGCAGCAGGAGGAGGGTGGCGCCGAGGGTGAGGGCGCCGAGGAAGTCGGTGCGACCGCCGGTCTTGTGGCGGGTGGCGGGCACCAGGGCGACGACGGCGATCAGTGCCAGGGCCGCGAAGACCGTGGCCATCCAGAAGGCGTCGCGGTAGTCGGCGTCCGCCCCGGAAGTGAGCAGTCCGGTGGCCACCAGGGCCAGTCCGCTGCCGAACGCCAGGGTGCCGCTGACCAGGGCCATCGCGCCGGGCAGCTTCTGCGGGCGGACCTCCTCGCGGAGCACGGACAGGGCCAGCGGGAAGATCGCGGTGGCGGCCCCCTGGAGCACCCGGCCGACGATCAGCACGGGCAGGGAGCCGGCGAGGGCGGTGATCACGGAGCCCACCACCATCACCGCGAGGACGGCCACCAGGGTGGGCTTTTTGCCGTGCTGGTCGCCGAAGCGGCCCAGCAGCGGGGTGAACACGGCCGCCGACAGCAGGGTGGCGGTCGTGACCCAGCTGACCCCGGCGGCCGAGGCCCCCAGGTCGGCGCGGATCAGGCCGAGGATCGGCACGGGCAGGGTCTGCATCATCGACACGACCATGGCGGCCAGGCTCAGGGCGAAGACGATGACCGTCTCGTTGCGCCGGCCGGCGGGCGGTGCGGTGGGGGGCGGGGTGCTCATGGTGGGCAGGACCTTCGGGTTTCTTGAGATCGGAGATGGTTGACGTAGTCAAGCAACTCGGTCGAAGGTAGCCGGGGATAGTTGAGGTGGTCAAGTAAACAATTGATAATGTCAAGGGTCTTCAGTAGGCTCGGAGCATGAGCACGTCCGTCCGGCCCCCTGTTCCCACCAAGCTCCAGCTGCTGGAGCTGCTCGCCGCGATCGGGACCGCCCAGTGGCGGGACTTCGCCGACGCGGCGGCGCGGTACGGCCTCACCTCCACCCAGGCCAAGGTCTTGGCCCAGCTGGAGGGCCCGGTCCCCATGCGCGGCCTCGCCACCCTGCTGGCCTGCGACGCCTCCAACGTCACCGGCATCGTGGACCGCCTGGAATCCCGCGAGCTGGTCCGCCGCGAACCCGATCCCGCCGACCGTCGCGTGAAGAACGTGGTCGCCACGGAAGCGGGCCGCGAGACCATTCGGCGCGTCCGCGAGGAGATGCAGGCCACCCACACGGCCCTCGACACCCTCGACGACGACGAGCGGGCGGCCCTCCAGGCCCTCCTGGAGCGGCTCCGACCCGGACTGGAACGCCGTCCCGCCTGAGCCCCGCCGGTCCCGCGCGGACCCGCGGGGCTCTCGCGCGGAGCCCTCCGTCAGCCGGTGCCCGGCTTGGTGCCCCACACCACGACCGCGTCCCCGAGCCGCACGGTGTTCCACAGCCGTCGGGCGTCGGCCAGCGCCAGGTTGATGCACCCCGCCGAACCGTTGCCGTCGAACAGGTCCCCGTACGTCCCGTGCAGGGCCTGCCCGCCGGAGAAGTACTGGGCGTACGGCATCGGCGCGTCGTCGTACAGCTGCGAGGTCTCGTCGATGACCCGGTCGGTGATCTCGTGCCAGCCCGGCCGGGTCTCCTGGCCCCACCGGCCCGAGCGCACCGCCACCGCCTCGAACACCGGCTTCCCGTCCCGCTGCACCCACAGCAGCTGCCGGTCCAGGTCCACGCAGACGATGCGCCGGCTGCGCACCGGACAGCGGCCCGCCGCGTTCGGCCTGGCCCGTTCGGCCTGCACCAGCGCGGCGCGGTGGGTGGCCAGGCCCGCGTACCCGTTCGCCGGGGTCACTCCGACGCGCTCCTGGAAGCCCCGGATCGCGGCGCAGTCCGCCGGTGACTGCCGCCCGTCCGCGGTCAGGCCGAGGTACTGCTCCAGTTCCCACTGGTAGGGCCCGGTGTCCGCGGTGCACGGCGCCGCCGGCGCCCCGGTTGCCGCGGCCGGTGCGACCGCCGGCCCCAGCAGGGCCGCCGTCGCGGCCGCGGCGACCACCGCGGCTATCCGGCTCCGTCCTCGCCCACCGGCCTTCTTCGGCATGCGCCCGTCCTCCGCTCTCGATCGTCCCCCTACCGGGCATTCGAGCACGAACCCCCGTGTCGGGGACGGAAGTGGACGGCCATTCGGGCGGCGGACCGCCCCGGGCGGACGGTGAGGGCGGACCGCAGGGCCGGGGTGGGGGAATCCCCCGGACCGGCCCAGCGGTCCGCCGGATGGGGGGTCGACGTGCCGTCAACAAAGCTGTGCGGATGACCACTTACTCGAAGAAGACCCTGGTGGCGGTCCTGACGGCCGCCACCGTCGCCGCCTCCCTCACCGGATTCGCGGGAGTCGCCGGAGCCTCCTCCGACGCCCCGCGGGCGGGCACCGGGGCGGCGGCCGGGATCCTGCCGGCGCGGGCCGGACAGCCCGCTCCGGTCCTCGACTGGCAGCCCTGCGAGAAGCCCGGCGGGCCCGCCGGGCAGGAGTGCGCCACGCTGTCGGTGCCCCTCGACCACGCCGACCCGACCGGCCCGCGGATCGAGGTGGCGGTCTCCCGGATCCGCGCCGCCCGGCTCGCCGGCGCCACCCGCGCGCCACTGGGCACCCTGCTCGTGATCCCCGGTGGGCCCGGTGGCTCCGGGGTGCAGCGCCTGACCCAGAAGGGCGACCGGCTGCGGGCCACCCTCGGCGACGCCTACGACCTGGTGGCCATGGACCCCCGCGGAGTCGGCGGCAGCACCACCGCGAGCTGCGGCCTGGACCCCGAGGACCGCCGACTCCTCACCCTGCGCTCCTGGCCCGGCCCGGGCGGGGAGGTCGCGGAGAACCACGCCCGCTCCCGCCGCACGGCCGAGGCGTGCGCCCGCAACGGCGGCGCGGTGCTGCGCAGCTTCACCACCGCCAACCAGGTCCGTGACCTCGACCTGCTGCGGGCCGCCCTCGGCGAGGAGAGGATCTCCGCCTGGGGGGTCTCGTACGGGGCGTACGTGGCGGCCGTGTACGCCCAGGAGTTCCCGCACCGGACGGACCGGTGGGTGCTCGACAGCGTGGGCGACCCGGACCCGGAGCGGCTGGCCCGCGGCTGGTTGGCCAACATGGCCCGGGGCGCGGAGGACCGCTTCCCCGACTTCGCGGCCTGGGCCGCGCACCCGGACCGGGACCGGGAGGGGTTGCGCCTCGCGGAGCGGCCCGAGCGGGTCCGCCCGCTGGTGCCGGCCCTCGCCGCCGAACTGGACGAGCGCCCCCGCCCCTCGGACGTGCCCGGTATCCCGCTCACCGGCAACGGGCTCCGACAGGCCCTCCAGAACGCCCTCTACGCCGACGCGGCCTTCCCCGCCTTCGCCCGCCTGGTGCGGGAGGCCCGGGACCCCGGCGCGACGCCCGCGCTGCCGCCCGAGCCGGCCGGCCCGATGAGCGACCAGGCGGCCGCCGTCATGATCGGCGTGATCTGCAACGACGTGACCTGGCCCACCGGATCCGTGGCCGGGTTCCGCCGGGCGGTGGCCGCCGACCGGGCCGCCTTCCCCCTGACCGGCGGGATGCCGGTGAACGTGACGCCCTGCGCCTTCTGGAAGGACCGCCCGGAGCGCGAGCCGGTGCGGATCACCGATCGCGGGCCCGGCGGGATCCTCCTGGTGAACAGCCGCCGCGACCCGGCGACCCCGCTCGCCGGCGCCCTGCGGATGCGGGCGGCCCTCGGGGACCGGGCCCGGACGCTGGTCGTGGAGCACGGCGGCCACGGCATGTACCTGGGCAACGGCAACGCCTGCGGGGACCGGGCCGTCACCGCCTACCTCAGCTCGGGGCGGCTTCCGGCGCGGGACGGGGTGTGCCCGGACTGACGACCGGGGCGGCGGCCGCGCCGGGGTCCACCGGGGCGGGCAGCGCGAAGAACCGGAGGAAGAACTGCGCGAGCGGGCCGATGGCCAGGGCGTAGACCAGCGTGGCCACCCCGACCGTGCCGCCGAGCAGGAAGCCGGCCGCCAGGACGGTCAGCTCGATCCCGGTGCGCACCAGCCGGATCGAGCGGCCGGTGCGCCGGTGCAGCCCGGTCATCAGGCCGTCCCGGGGGCCGGGGCCGTACCGCGCCGAGATGTACAGGCCGGTGGCGACCCCGTTGAGCAGCACTCCCGCCGCCAGCATCAGGGACTGGGCCCACAGCCCGTCCGCGGCGGGCACCAGGGCGATGGTCCCGTCCATGGTGAGGCCGACCACGAAGACGTTCGAGACGGTGCCCAGACCGGGCCGCTGCCGCAGCGGCACCCAGAGCAGCAGCACCAGGGCGCCCACGGCGACGGAGACGAGGCCGATGCTCCAGCCGATCCGCTCCGCCACCCCTTGGTGGAACACGTCCCACGGGTCCAGCCCGAGCCCCGCCCGCACCATCAGGGCCGAGCTGGCCCCGTACAGGGAGAGACCCAGGTAGAGGTGGGTGAGGCGGCGCGCGGTACGGGCCCGGGGGGTGGGGAGCGGCGGGCTGGCAGCGGGTCGGGAGGACACCGGCGGCACCTTTCGGTCTCGGCCAATAGGGGGTGGGTGTCCAGGGTCCGGGAGTTTTGGAACCCGTAACCAGGGCCAATTCGACCCGAGTGGCCTCTTTTTTCGTCGCCTCGGGAATGCGGACCCCAGAGCCTCGGAGGGGCGTGCGTCCCCGGCTTCCCGCCCGTCACCGCCGTCCCGGACGGCCCGCGCGCCCACCACCAGGGCCCTTCGCTCCGGGTGCCGGAGGTGCGGTCGCGACGGGTGTGGGGACAAAATCGAGCAAAACAGAGCAGTGACACCCCTTGAACGACCAAAGTGGGGTGGGGTTAGCATATGAGCGCCGCCTAGCTCGAAAGATGTGCCTGTGACTGTCAACGACGACTCGTTCACCAACTGGAAAAACCGCGAGGAGATCGCGGAATCGATGATCCCGATCATCGGGAAGCTGCAGCGCGAGCGGGACGTGACCGTCCTGCTGCACAGCCGCTCCTTGGTGAACAAGTCGGTGGTCAGCATCCTGAAGACCCACCGGTTCGCCCGCCAGATCGACGGCGAGGAGCTGTCGGTCACCGACACCATGCCGTTCCTGAGCGCGCTCACCACCCTCGACCTGGGACCCTCCCAGATCGACCTGGGCATGCTCGCCGCCACCTACCGCGCCGACGACCGCGGCCTCTCCGTGGCCGAGTTCACGGCCGAGGCCGTCGCCGGCGCCACCGGCGAGAACAAGATCGAGCGCGCGGGCGCCCGTGACGTCGTCCTCTACGGCTTCGGCCGCATCGGCCGCCTCGTGGCCCGCCTCCTCATCGAGAAGGCCGGCTCCGGCAACGGCCTCCGGCTGCGCGCCATCGTCGTGCGCGGCGGTGGCGAGGCCGACCTCGTCAAGCGCGCCTCCCTGCTCCGCCGCGACTCCATCCACGGCCAGTTCAACGGCACCATCACCGTGGACGAGGAACGCAGCACCATCGTCGCCAACGGCAACGAGATCAAGGTGATCTACGCCAACGACCCCTCCGAGGTCGACTACACGGCGTACGGCATCAAGGACGCCATCCTCATCGACAACACCGGCAAGTGGCGCGACCGTGCCGGTCTGGCGAAGCACCTGCGTCCCGGCATCGACAAGGTCGTCCTGACGGCCCCGGGCAAGGGCGACGTCCCGAACATCGTCCACGGCGTCAACCACGACATGATCAAGCCGGACGAGAAGATCCTGTCCTGCGCCTCCTGCACCACCAACGCCATCGTCCCGCCGCTGAAGGCCATGGACGACGAGTACGGCGTGCTGCGCGGCCACGTGGAGACCGTCCACTCGTTCACGAACGACCAGAACCTCCTGGACAACTACCACAAGGCCGACCGCCGCGGCCGTTCCGCGCCGCTCAACATGGTCATCACCGAGACCGGTGCCGCCTCCGCCGTGGCCAAGGCCCTCCCGGACCTCAAGGCGCCGATCACCGGCAGCTCGATCCGCGTGCCCGTCCCGGACGTCTCGATCGCCATCCTGAGCCTGCGCCTGGGCCGCGAGACCACCCGCGACGAGGTGCTGGAGTACCTCCGCGACGTCTCGCTGAACTCCTCGCTGAAGCGCCAGATCGACTTCACCACCGCCCCCGACGCCGTCTCCATGGACTTCGTGGGCTCGCGCCACGCCTCGATCATCGACGCCGGCGCCACCAAGGTCGACGGCGACAACGCCATCCTCTACCTCTGGTACGACAACGAGTTCGGCTACTCGTGCCAGGTGATCCGGGTGGTCCAGCACGTCTCCGGGGTCGAGTACCCCACCTTCCCGGCCCCGCGTTCCTGACGCACCGGCCGTGACCGGCGCCGCCGCACCCCCGCCCCC
>NZ_JBEOSD010000254.1:0-7063 GCF_040302735.1 Streptomyces sp. NPDC097619
CGGGCGGGACCTGGCGGCTGGACCTGCTGGGCTCGCTCGTGGAGTACAACGCGATGCGGCCGGGGCGGCAGTGGCGGCCGGAGCCTCCACGACGGCGGCCTCGGCGGCCGGAGCCGCGACGGCACGGGTGGCACGACGACGGGTCCGGGCCGGAGCGGCGGCCGGAACCTCCTCCGCGACCGGCTCGGCGGCCGGGGCGGCGGCCTCGGGGGTCGCACCACCGGGCGGGCCCGCCGGGCGGGAGGCGGCGCGGCGCCGGCGGCGCGGCGGCAGGGTGTCGCTCGGGCTGTTGTCCGTGGCCCCGTCGACGACGGCGCTCTTGGCGGCCTTGGTGTTCTCGGGTTCGTTGTTCTCGATGTCAGGCATTGCGGGCGGTTCTCCCGTCACGCTCCCGGGCGCCGCGGCTGACATCCGGTCCGGCGCGGTCCGCGCTCAAGGGCGCGGACCGGGCCTCCGGGGCGCGTGCGCCGCACAGGAGCTCTGGTCCAAGCCCGCCGGTTCCGTACGACTCGTGTCCGTACGGCCTGGCGGAAGTCTTCAGGTCGGTGCGCGGCCCGACCCAGGTGGCTCCCGAGTTCCAGGGCTGCGCTTGCGACGACGTTCCCTACGCGGAACCCTCCGGCGCCTTCGCGTCGGCGGCTACGGCGGCCGTGGGTGGGGCGGCCGTGACAGCCTCGCGGTCGGGCGCGAGCGGATCGGTCACCGTGCCGGACTCCTCGTCGAAGAGCCCCTGCGCCAGCCTGGTCACCGCTGCGGGGACCGGCGGCGCCAGGTCGGCCACAGCTCGGAGACCGGACAGGACGTCGTCGGGTCGCACGGCAGGTGTCACGTGCCGAACAACCAGCCGCAGTATCGCACAAGCATTGTCCGCGGGCCTATCAGCGGCGACGTCCGACGCTTCGAGGCTCACCACCGCGGCACGGGTGTCGAAGGTGCGGATGCCGTTCTTGGTGCGCCGCTGGACCTCGACGGTCTCCGCCGCGAGGTACGCGGCGGCGGCGCGGGCGGCCTCCGCCGGGTCGACGCCGTCGAGGCGCAGCTCCCAGACGGAGGCGGTGAGCCGGTCGGCGAGGCCGGAGGTACGGGCCTCCACGGCGTCGGTGATGTCGAGCCCGGCCGGCAGGGACTCGTCGAGGAGCTCGCGGAGCTGCTCCGGGTCGCGGGAGGCGGTGAGGGCGATCTCCAGGTACTCCGCCTCGGAGCCGGTCCCGGTGGGGGCGGCGTTGGCGTAGGAGACCTTCGGGTGCGGGGTGAAGCCCGCCGAGTAGGCCATCGGCACCTCGGCGCGGCGCAGGGCCCGCTCGAAGGCGCGCTGGAAGTCACGGTGGCTGGTGAACCGGAGGCGGCCGCGCTTGGTGTAGCGCAGACGGATGCGCTGCACCGCGGGTGCGGGCGGCGGGCCTTCGGGCTGTCGCTTGCCCAGGGGTTCTTCTCCTTGTGCGGGGCGGGCGCCAGTGCGCCGCCCTGAGGTCTGTCGGGCCGGACGGCGGTCGCACGCCCTCCGGTCGACGCCCGCGGCGCGGGCTGGTCTCCGGGGCGGCAGCCGTGCCGTCGGCTGTCCTACTACCCAGACTACGCGCCCCCGACCTCGTCGGTTCCCCCGGAGCCCACCGGATCACCCGCCGGGCCCGCGCCGGACCGACCCCCTCAGTCCACGGACCCCGCCTCGACCACCCACCGGGTCCGCAGCTCGACGACCCCCGCGAGGGTTTCGAAGTCCCGGTCGTAGTGCAGCACGGTCCCGATGTGAGTGTCCGTCTGGGACAGAACCCCACACGCCCACACCCCGGAACCCGCATCTGCCGTTGGCGGGGCATGACGACAGCTACGAGCGCGGCACAGCGGACCTTCGCGGCCGGTGTGCACTGGCGGGAGCCCGATCTGGCGCTGCTCGACGAGCTCCGGCGGGCGGAGACGGATCTCCCTCCGGATGCCCCGCGCGCCCTGATATCCGTGCGGGTCTCGGCTCTCACCACCGACACCACTTCGCCAGTGCGTCAGGAACTCGATCTGCGGAGCCTGGCCGGAGAGAAGGGGTTCCGCGTCGTGGGGGTCGCGAGGGACCTCAACGTGTCGGCCACCCGGGTGCCGCCCTGGCGGCGCAGGGAACTGGGGCACTGGCTGAATGATCGTGCTCCTGACTTCGATGTGATCCTCTTCTGGAAGATGGACCGCTTCGTCCGGCGGGTGACCGATCTCAGCACCATGATCGATTGGTGCCTCACCCACGGGAAGAACCTGGTCTCCAAGCACGACGCCATCGACCTGTCCTCTCCGCTCGGCAGGGGCGCGGCGGAACTCGTCGGCACTCTGGCCGAGATCGAGACGGGCAACACGAGTGCCAGGGTGGCGAGCCTCTGGGAGTACGCCAAAACGCAGTCGGACTGGCTCGTGGGGAAGCCGCCCTACGGGTACACGACCGACGGCGGGAGGTTGGTCATCGAGCCGCGGGCCCAGCAAGTGCTCCGGTGGTGCCACGGCGCCGCGGTGC
Organism: Streptomyces sp. NPDC097619; assembly: GCF_040302735.1. Lineage (NCBI taxonomy): Bacteria > Bacillati > Actinomycetota > Actinomycetes > Kitasatosporales > Streptomycetaceae > Streptomyces > Streptomyces sp. NPDC097619. Next base: position 2,492 of record NZ_JBEOSD010000254.1, read on the forward strand.
GGGGAGTCTCGGCGCGCCGCATGACCGCCGTGCTCAGCCGCGGCCGGGTACCCACCGGCGGCGGAGGGGAGTGGTCCGCCACCACGCTGTTGAGGAGATTGCGGAACCCTGCGCTGATGGGGTTCCGGGTCGTGGAGGACAAGGACGGCGGTGTCCGCCGCTCCAGGATCGTCCGCGACAAGGACGGCGTCCCTGTCCGCGTGACAGAACCGATCTTCACGGAGGGCGAGTGGCGGATGCTGCAGAACGCACTCGACAGGCGGAGCAGGGCTCAGCCTCGTCGCAACCCGCTCGGGGCGACCGCGTTCCTCGGGGTCATGTTTTGCGCGGACTGCCGCACGAGCATGGCCGTCCGGCGAAGCTCGACCCAGGGCCGCACCTACGCCTACCTGCGCTGTCGGAACTGTCCGAGCGGAGGTTTGGGCGCCCCTGACCCGGAGGCCGTGTACCGGAGGCTCCGCTCCGAAGCCACCGCCGCTCTCGGTACGCAGCCGGTACGCGTACGGGATTACGCGCGCGGTGAGGCGGGACCACGACGATCCGAGCCTCACTGGGCCCTCGTCATGAGCGGTGAGACCTTCGGTGACCGCTGGGAGCGCGAAGGGCAGGACGTGATGGCCGACGACCTGCGGCGCGCCGGCGTCACCTGCCAGGTGAGTCGCACGAAGGTCCCGGGGACGAGGGCACCCGGAGTGAATCTGCAGCTGACCGTTCCACCCGATGTCGAGGAGCGTCTGATCATCAAGCCGGACGTCTTCCCGGACCCGGTCCACTGACACCGTCGGCCCCGTCCCGGGTAAGGACGGGGCCGACGGTACAGGTGCCACTACTTGTTGACGACGGACAGGGGAAGCAGCTTCTTGCCCGTCGGTCCGATCTGGATGTCGAGGCCGAGCTGCGGGCAGACGCCACAGTCGAAGCACGGGGTCCAGCGGCAGTCGTCGACCTCGGTCTCGTCGAGGGCGTCCTGCCAGTCCTCCCAGAGCCAGTCCTTGTCCAGGCCGGAGTCGAGGTGGTCCCAGGGCAGGACCTCCTCGTAGGTGCGCTCGCGGGTGGTGTACCAGGCCACGTCCACGCCGAACTCGGGCAGGGTCTTCTCCGCCGCCCGCATCCAGCGGTCGTAGGAGAAGTGCTCGCGCCAACCGTCGAAGCGGCCGCCGCCCTCGTAGACGGCGCGGATCACGGAGCCCACCCGGCGGTCACCGCGGGAGAGCAGGCCCTCGACGATGCCGGGCTTGCCGTCGTGGTAGCGGAAGCCGATGGAGCGGCCGTACTTCTTGTCCCCGCGGATCTTGTCGCGGAGCTTCTCCAGGCGGGCGTCCGTCTCCTCGGCGGAGAGCTGCGGGGCCCACTGGAAGGGGGTGTGCGGCTTGGGGACGAAGCCGCCGATGGAGACGGTGCAGCGGATGTCGTTCTGGCCGGAGACCTCGCGCCCCTTGGCGATGACGTTGACCGCCATGTCGCCGATCTGGAGCACGTCCTCGTCGGTCTCGGTGGGCAGGCCGCACATGAAGTACAGCTTCACCTGGCGCCAGCCGTTGCCGTAGGCGGTGGCGACGGTCCGGATAAGGTCCTCTTCCGAGACCATCTTGTTGATGACCTTGCGCATGCGCTCGGAGCCGCCCTCGGGGGCGAAGGTCAGACCGGAGCGGCGACCGTTGCGGGTCAGCTCGTTGGCGAGGTCGACGTTGAAGGCGTCCACGCGGGTGGACGGGAGGGACAGGCCCACCTTGTCCTCGGTGTAACGGTCCGCGAGGCCCTTGGCGATGTCGCCGATCTCGGTGTGGTCGGCGGAGGACAGCGACAGCAGGCCGACCTCCTCGAAACCGGTGGCCTTCAGGCCCTTCTCCACCATCTCGCCGATGCCGGTGATGCTTCGCTCCCGCACGGGGCGCGTGATCATGCCGGCCTGGCAGAAACGGCAGCCGCGGGTGCAGCCGCGGAAGATCTCGACGGACATCCGCTCGTGGACGGTCTCGGCGAGCGGGACCAGCGGCTGCTTCGGGTACGGCCACTCGTCGAGGTCCATGACGGTGTGCTTGGAGACCCGCCACGGCACGCCGGAGCGGTTCGGGACCACGCGGCCGATGCGGCCGTCGGGCAGGTACTCCACGTCGTAGAAGCCCGGCACGTACACGCTGCCGGTCTTCGCGAGGCGGAAGAGCACCTCCTCGCGGCCGCCCGGACGGCCCTCGGCCTTCCAGGCGCGGATGATCTCGGTCATGTCGAGGACGGCCTGCTCGCCGTCGCCGATGACCGCGCAGTCGATGAACTCCGCGATGGGCTCGGGGTTGAAGGCCGCGTGGCCGCCCGCCAGGACGATCGGGTCGTCGAGGCCGCGGTCCTTGGCCTCCAGCGGGATGCCCGCGAGGTCGAGCGCGGTGAGCATGTTGGTGTAGCCCAGCTCGGTGGAGAAGGACAGTCCGAGCACGTCGAACGCCTTCACCGGGCGGTGCGAGTCCACCGTGAACTGCGGGACCCCGTGCTCGCGCATCAGCGCTTCGAGGTCGGGCCAGACGCTGTAGGTGCGCTCGGCGAGCACGCCCTCGCGCTCGTTCAGTACCTCGTACAGGATCATGACGCCCTGGTTGGGGAGGCCGACCTCGTACGCGTCCGGGTACATGAGCGCCCAGCGGACGTCCGCGCTCTCCCAGGGCTTCACGGTGGAGTTCAACTCACCGCCGACGTACTGGATGGGCTTCTGCACATGCGGGAGCAGAGCTTCGAGCTGTGGGAAGACCGACTCGGACATCACGCGACTTTCGGTGCAGCGGGCAGGGGGCGACTCTCAAGCGTACCCCGCGGCGGAGACCGCCCCGCCCGCTGCGCGTCATCGGTCCAGGGCGGCCCGCAGGTCCGGGTCGGCGGCCGCGGCCCACCGCTCCGGCAGCTCCCGCTCGCACCGTTCGGCCCGCGCCTCCTCGCGTCCGTGGAGGACGCCCCAGGTGAAGGAGGACTCCCCCGCCGCGTGGGCGGCGACGGCCAGGTCCCGGAGGGCGGCGCGGGCGACCACGCTGTCCTGGTGCTCGCCGAGCACCCCTTGGACGGCCTTGAGGGCCTTGGCCAGCCGCTTCGCGGGCCTGCCGAGGGCGGGGACGGCGGTCTCGGCGGCGTACCGGGCCCGTTTGGCGGCCTTGCGGGCCTCGTGGAGGGCCAGGTCGCGTTCCTCGCCGGGGTCGAGGGCGAGGGCGTGTTCCACGCGCGCGGCGAGCCGGGCGTGGTCCCTGAGCACCGCGCGCCGCAGGGGTTCGGGGGCGGGCCGGGAGGCGGCGGGCAGCAGGGGCGGGTCGGCGAGCAGGGCGTCGAGGGAGTCCAGGAGGGCGAGGTGGCGGGGGCTGTCGAGGGCGGCGAGGGCCCGGCGTCGGGCGCCGGACTGCCGGGAGGCGTTCCAGGTGCGCAGCCTGCGGCGGACGGGCCCGGAGCGCAGGGCGCGGGGCAGTTCGTCGAGCCGGGCGCCGAGGTGGTCGAGGAGGACCTCGCGGTCGCGGTCGACGGCGAGCTCCCCGGCGAGGTGGCGCAGTTCCTCGGCGACGGGGTCGGTGACGGTGCGGTCGAGGAGCTTGCCGTACGTCTTGAAGGCGCTGCGGAGTCGGCGGGTGGCGACGCGCATCCGGTGGACGGAGTCGGGGAGGCCGCGGCGGACCGCGGGGTCGAGGGTGACCAGTTCGGCGGCCTGGGCGGCCAGGTGGTCCAGGAGCAGTCGGCCCGCGGTGCCGGGGGCGAGTCCGGCGGTCTCGGCGGGTCCGGGGCGGGGGTGGGGGGCGGCGCCGGTCTCGGCGAGGGCGCGGGCCAGTTTGGAGGGGGCGTCGGAGACCTTGAGCCCGGCCTTGCGGAACTTCTTCTCGACGGCGTCGAGGAGGGCGGGGTCGGTGTCGTCGGCGAGCTCCACCTCGACCTCGGTCCAGTGGACGGTGGTGTCCCCGCGTTCGGCGGTGACCCGGTCGGTGCTGAGTTCGGCGAGGAGGGCTCCGTCGGCGTCGAGGAGGTGGCTGACGCGGCGCGAGGAGAGGAGCCTGACCTGGGGTTCGAGGGCGGAGTCGCGGACGCGGGAGCGGAGCAGTCCGGCGAGGGCGCGGGGCACGGTGTCGGCGAGAGGGGCCGTCACCTCGTCGCGGACCCCGGGGGCGACGGGGAGCTTCAGGTGCCAGCCGGCGTCGGTGCCGCCGGTGCGGCGGCGGAGGGTGAGGCCGTCGGCGGCGAGCCGGCGTCCGGGGGTGTCGTAGTAGACGGCGTCGAGGTCCGCGGTGCCCTCGTCGCGGACGTCCGCGACGGCGGCGGTGCCCGTGAGGTCGGGGACGCCGCGCTTCTCCGCCTTGGTCGTAGTGAACTCGAATTTCCGCTCGATCTCGCGCTTCGTGTCCGCCATGGATCGAACCTAGTCCTGTTCGGACCGTTCGGGGCGGGTTGCGGGAAAGCGACCGGATCGCGGCGGGCGGGTGCGCCCCCGATCGTGGGCGGCGGACGCGCCGCGGCCCCCGCCCGTGTCCTCGGGAGGGGGCCAGGTCGGCATGGCCCCGGTTCCGCCGGGCGCCCCCGAGCAGGTGGTCGCGGCCATCGAGAAGGTCGCCCACG
>NZ_JBEOSD010000255.1:0-6819 GCF_040302735.1 Streptomyces sp. NPDC097619
TCGTCACCGCCCTCGAACCGACCTGATCCTCCCCGCCGGCGGAGCGGAGGCGGGCCACCCTCCCGCTCGGCCCCCGCCGATCCCCTCAGCTCCCCACCTGGGCGGAGAGCGGGTTTCCGGGCGGACCCCCGGAATCCGGCCCGAACGACCGGTCGGTCGTTACCCAATAGTAACCTGCGGTTACCTAGCGGTAATAGAGCGGGGCGTGCCACCTTTCCGTTGCCACCGGCCGGCGGTTCCCCCACATCCCCAGCCCGGCGTCCGGCAGTGTCGCCGGCGCCCGGCCGACCGCAGGAGTTCCTCGTGTTCTTCCGCACCGCTCGCGCCGCCCGACGGCTGTCCGCAGCCGCCCTCGTCCTGCCCCTCGCCGCGTCCGCACTGTTCGCGGCGGGCGGTTCGGCCGCCGTGGCCGCCCCCGCGGCCGCGCCTCCCACCGGACCCACCGCCGTGGTCTCCCTGGGCGACAGCTACATCTCCGGGGAGGCGGGCCGCTGGAAGGGCAACTCCCTCACCAACAGCGGCAGTCGCAACGGCACCGACCGCGCCTGGGTCTCCGGCGGCAGCTACGACCCGGCCCGCGTGTACGGGACCACGGCGGCCAACGGCTGCCACCGGTCCGACTCCGCGGAGGTCGCCACCGCCACCGGCATCGCCGACGTGGCCGTCAACCTCGCCTGTTCCGGGGCCGTCACCGACAACGTCTTCCGCGCCTCCAACGGCGGGGTCGCCCTCAAGGGCGAGGCCCCCCAGGCCGACCGGCTGGCCGCCGTCGCCGCCTCGCACCGGGTCAAGCTCATCGCGCTCTCCGTCGGCGGCAACGACCTGGGCTTCGCCGGCATCATCGAGAACTGCGCCTACGACTTCGTCCTCTGGGGTTCCTACTGCCACGACGACCAGCAGGAGGCCGTGAACCGGAAGATCGACGGGGTGATGGCCAAGGTCGGCAAGGCCGTCGACGAGGTCCGCGCCGTCATGACCGGCGCCGGATACGGCTCCGGCGACTACCGGATCGTCCTCCAGTCCTACCCGTCGCCGATCCCCCGGGGCGCCGAGAACCGCTACACCCAGAGCGACTGGAGCCGCTACAACACCGGCGGCTGCCCCTTCTGGAACCGGGACTCCGACTGGGCCCGCGACTCCCTCGTCCCGCAGATCGCCGACCGGCTGAAGGCCGTGGCCGGCGCCAAGGGCGCGCAGTTCCTCGACCTGCGGGACATGCTCCAGGGCCGCGAGGTCTGCGCGAAGGCCAGCCGCCAGGTCACCTCCTCCCAGGCCGCCTCGCCCCGGACCAGCGAATGGGCCCGCTGGATCGACAACAACTCCACCCAGGGCCTCGTCCAGGAGTCCATGCACCCCAACCACTACGGCCAGCTCGCCCTCGGCCGCTGCCTCACCCTGATCGCCGCGCAGCCGGCGGGCGGCGGCCACTCCTGCCGGAACACCGCGGGCGGCGACGCCACGGGCATGTACCTCACCGCCCTGCCGTAACCCCGCCGACGGGCCCTGGGGTCCGGTACCGGCTCACGGACCGGTACCGGCTCACGGGTACGGGCCCCTCGTACGGCTACCCTCCCCGGCGGTCCCGGCGGAGGGGAGCCGGTCGGGGTCCGGGTGGCATCAGCCCGGGCCCGGGAGGCCGTGCAGGACGTGGCGCAGGCCACCGCGGGCGCCGGCGGCGTACTCCCCCGCGTAGACCTCCTCGGGCAGCCGGGACCGCAGTCGGGCCTCCAGGGGGGCGCGGCGGCAGGCCCGGAACTCCGGCCCCTCCGGCCCGCCCCGCAGCCGGTCGGCGGCGCCGAGCAGTCGGGCCGCCTCCCGGTCCCGCCCCCGCTCGGCCTCCAGGGCCGCCAACAGCTCCCCCGCCGCGGCCTGCCCCAGCAGGTCCCCCAGCGAGACCAGCACCCCGAGGGCCGCCAGCACCTCGCGGCGGGCCCGCTCCGGGCGGCCCTCCCGACACAGCACCTCCGCGTGCGCGAAGCCCGTCCAGGCACCGGACCAGGCGTCCCCCGGCAGCCCGGGCGGCCCCTCCTCCAACGGCACGGAGGCCGGATCGGTACGCGCCAGGACCAGGGTGCGGCCGGCCAGCAGCGGACCCGCCCCCGGGCCGAACTCCGGCTCCGCGGGCAGCAGTTCCAGTCCCTCGCGGAACTCCTCCGCCGCCGCCCCGTCCCGGCCCCGCCACAGCGCGAGCGATCCGCGGGCCTGCGCCAGGTAGGCCAGACAGGTGTCCTCGCCCTCCTGCACGGCCGCCGCCCACCCCTCCACCAGCAGTGGCTCCGCCGCCTCCGGCCGGCCCAGGCACACCGTCAGCCAGCCCGCCAGCCACAGGGCCCGCGCGGGCCTCGGCGCCGGATGCAGGGCCAGCGCCCGCTCCAGGTGCCCCCGGCCCTCCGCGGCCCGCCCGCACGCCGCCCACAGGAACCACAACGCCCCCGCGACCTCCAGGGCCCCGCCCGGCCCGGGCCCGGAGACCGGGTTCATCGCGGACCGGAGATCGGGCAGCTCCCGCAGGGCCAGCGCCCGCGCCTCCCGCTGGTGCCCGGCCCGCCACAGCTGACCGGCCCGCTCGGCGGCCAGCCGGTACCACTCGTGGTGCCGGCGGGTCGTCGCGGCCGTCTCCCCGCGGACCAGCAACAGCCGGGCGCCGTGGGCGCGGGCCGCCAACGGCAGCCGGTACCGGCCCGGAGCGGTCTCCACCAGCACCCCCGGCGCCAGGTCCGCCAGGACCTCGCCCGCCGCCCCGTCACCGAGCGCCCCGAACCCGCACACCGCGTCCGCGGCCGCCCGGTCGAAGGAGCCCGCGAACACCGACAGCCGCTCCCACAGCAGCCGCTGCTCCGGCGGGCACAGCGCGTGGGTCCGCTCGGTGTCCGCCCGCGCCCCGCGCCGGTCCGCGCCCCCGCTGAGGAAGCCCAGCGGATCGTTGTCCAGCCGGCGCGGCACCTGCTCCGCGGCGATCCCGCCCAGCCGCCCGGCCGCCAGCTCCAACGCCCCCGGCACCCCGTCCAGGGCGCGGCAGACCCGGGCCACCGCGGGCCAGCTGCGCCGGTCCAGCACGAACCTGGGATCCACGGCCCGGGCCCGGTCCGCGAAGAGCCGGACCGCCGGATAGTCCTCCGGATCGGGCGGACCTCCGCCCGGCGCCTCGTACGCCACCGGGGGGACCGTCAGCGGCGGCACCGCCAGGCAGCTCTCCCCCGACACCCCCAGCGGCCACTGCGAGGTGGCCAGCACCCGCAGCTCCGGGCGGCGCGTCAACAACTGCGCGGCCAGCCCGCCCGCCGTCCCGCCCAACTGCTCGCAGCCGTCCAGGACCAGCAGCGCGGGACCGCGACCGAGGCGTTCGACGAGGACGTCCTCCAGCGCCGCCCACTCCTCCTCCGGCAGTTCCCCCAGCGAGGCCCACAGCAACGGCGCCGGGCTTCCGGGCCGGCCCGCCGGCGGCGTCCGGACCGCCCGCATCGCGATCCGGGTCTTGCCGATGCCGGCCGGACCGGTGAGGGTGACCAGACGCGAGGAGGCGAGGAGCGCCGCGGTCGCCGCGAGCTCGTGCTCCCGGCCCACCGGCCCGGAGGACTCGAAGGGCGCCGCGGCGCGGATCGCCCAGCCGGGATCGGTCACCGTCCGGCCCTCCCTCCCCGCACCGACGTACGCACGGCCCCCGTGCCCGTGGAACGCACGGAAGGGAGATCATCGAATGCCGCACCGGTCCGCCGCACCGCAGCCCGGAGAACCGCCAGAGGAGGACCCGTACCCGGCCGATTCCGCCGTGGACGACACCGACCGGGCCCTGGTCCACGCACTCCAGCTCGCGCCCCGGGCCAGCTGGGAACGGCTCGGCCCGGTCCTCGGCGCCCGCCCCGACACCCTCGCCCGACGCTGGGAACGCCTCACCGATGAGGGCCTGGCCTGGGCCGGCGGGCTGGGCCTGCGCACCGGACGGGCCGCGCCCTGCACCGCCTGGGTGGAGGTCACCTGCGCCGCCGGCGGATCCACCGCGGTGGGGCGGGCCCTCGCCGCGGACCCGCACGCGCTGGGCGTGGAACACGTCACGGGCGGCCGGGACCTGCTGCTCTTCGTGGCCGTCCCCGACCTGCCCGTCCTCTACCGCTACCTGTCGGAGCGGGTGCAGCGCGTCCCCGGCGTGGTCGGTACCCGCACCTCCGTCGTCACCGGGGTGCACTACGCCCCCGACCGCTGGCGCCTGGACCAACTGAGCCCCGCCCGACAGGCCCGGCTCGCCGTGCCGGCCCGCCGCCCCACCGGCGGCCCGCAGCCCGCCGAGCTGGGCGTCGCGGACCGCCCGCTGGTCCTGGCCCTCGCGGCGGACGCCCGGCGCAGCGTGGCCTCGCTGGCCCGGGAGTGCGGGATGAGCGAATCGACGGTGCGGCGGCGCCTGGCCCGCCTGGAAGCGGGGGGAGCGCTGCGCTACGGGTGCGCGCTCGCCTCCGGCCTCTCCGGCTGGCCGGTCTCCGCGACCGTGTGGGCCGAGGCCCCCGAATCGGAGATCTCGGCCTGCGCGGCCGCGGCGGCGGGTCTGCGCGAGACCCGTACCTGCGCCTCCGTCAGCGGCCCCTGGAACTTCCTGGTCGGCGCGCGCCTGCGCACCGTGGAGGACCTCTCCCGCTACACCGCGGAGCTGGGGCGCCGGGTGCCGGGCCTGCGGGTCCGGGACTCCGCGGTGGCCCTGCGGGTCCGCAAGTCCGAGGCCCAGGTCCTGGACGCGGCCGGCCGCCGCCTCCACTGCGTCCTCCCGGACATCTGGTCCGACCCGGCCCCCACCCGGTTATGCCGACGGCCCGATCGGCGAACCGCACCCGAGCCACAATCCCAGCCCCGCCGGCGTTCGAGGCGCGGGGGTGTGGGGGCGGAGCCCCCGCAAGGGCCGCGGCAGCGGTCTGCCCGCGCGGGCCACGGCACGACGGGCACCACAGGCACGACGGGCACGACGGGCACGACAGGGCGAGGACGGCACGGCGAGGAGTACGAACCCCCGCCGTGCCGCCCCCGCCCCCACGGGAACCCTCAGTGCAGGGCCGGCACCGGCTCCGCCCCCTGCTCCTCCCGCCGCCGCGCCCCGAGGTGGTTGAAGGCGAGGTTCAGCAGGATCGCGGCCACGCACCCGGTGCTGATCCCGGAGTCGAGGACGACGAGCAGGTCCGCCGGGAAGGCGTGGTAGAAGCCGGGGGCCGCGATCGGGATGAGCCCGATCCCCATGGCCGCCGCCACGATGAGCGCGTTCTCGCCCTTCTCCATGGCCGCTCCGGCGAGGGTCTGGATGCCGCTGGCGGCGACCGAGCCGAAGAGGACGATGCCGGCGCCGCCGAGCACGGGCAGCGGGACGAGGGCGATGACGGAGGCCGCGACGGGACAGAGGCCGAGGAGGATCAGGATGCCGCCACCCGCGGCGACCACGAACCGGCTGCGGACCTTCGTCATCGCGACGAGCCCGATGTTCTGGGCGAAGGCGCTGCACATGAAACCGTTGAAGAGCGGGCTGATGGCGCTGCCGAGGGCGTCGGCGCGCAGGCCGCCCTCGATGGTCCGCTCGTCCGCCGGCCGTCCGACGATCTTGCCGAGGGCGAGGATGTCGGCGGTGGACTCGGTCATGCAGACCAGCATCACGATGCACATGGAGATGATCGCGGCGACCTGGAACTGCGGTGCCCCGAAGTGGAAGGGCGTCGGGAAGCCCACGAGGGAGGCCTCGCTGATGGCGTCCGTGCTGGTCATGCCGAGCGGTACGGCGACCAGGGTGCCCACGACCAGGCCGAGCAGGATGGATATCTGCTGGAGGAAGCCGCGGAGGAACTTCCGCATCACCAGGACGATGGCGAGGGTCAGGGCCGCCATGCCGATGTTCTTCATCGACCCGTAGTCGGGGGCCGTGCTGTTGCCGCCCTGGGACCAGTTGAAGGCCACGGGGAGCAGGGAGACGCCGATCAGGGTGATGACCGTGCCGGTGACCACGGGCGGGAAGAAGCGGACGAGGCGTCCGAAATAGGGGGCGGCGACGAAGCCGAGGAGTCCGGCGACGATGATCGCGCCGAAGATGATCGGGATGGCGTCGGACCCCTGGTCCTTGCCGATGGCGATCATCGGGGTGACACCGGCGAAGGAGACGCCGTTGACGAAGGGGAGTCGGGCCCCGATCTTCCAGAACCCGAGGGTCTGGAGGAGGGTGGCGAGCCCGGCGGTGAAGAGGGAGGCCCCCATCAGGAAGGCGGTCTCCTTGGCGGAGAGGCCGACGGCGGGGCCCACGATCATGGGCGGGGCGACGACGCCCGCGTACATGGCGGCCACGTGCTGGAGGCCGCTGGTGAACATCTTGACGGGGGGCAGGGTCTCGTCGACCGGATGCGTCTCCCCCGGTACTGCGACTGCGTCTTTGCGAAACCTGGACGTGGTGGCCACGGCTTCCTCCGGTCGGGTAACACGTCGGCAGGGACGTGGGTGTCAGGGAGGTGGTCCCGCGGCCCTCTGCGGGCCTGGCGGAACCCCAGCGAAAGCGGTGCGAGTCGAGCCTGTATGCGGTTGTGGGGATGGAGTTGTGGGGATCGGGTCCCGGCCGCGGTCACGGGTGGGAGCCCGGCCGGTGCGGGGGCGCGCCGCAGTGGTGACGGCGGACGGACGCGGGTACGGCGGTGCCCCGGAGGGCGGTCCGGGCGGGTGGGACGCGGACTGCGGGCCGCGTCGCCGCCACCCGGGTGGTGGCACGAGTCACCTTCCCGGGGGGTGCGGGCACGTGGCACCGACATCGGTCGCCTCGCGGCGGCCGGGTACGGACCCGACGAGGCCGTACCCGCCCTGGCACACGCC